>NZ_JADBUN010000183.1:0-2647 GCF_020245625.1 Microcystis sp. M049S2
CAATTTACTCGTTCATCTCCTAAAATTGCCAGACTGATAACTGGTTTCTGATACAAATCAAAGGCCCGATAGTTATAAATATACATCCTCTGAGGGAAATTTTCTTCGTACTGGCTTTGAATTTCAATATGAATCAAAATCCAGACTTCTTCACCCCTGAGTAACCAGACTTTATAGAGTTTGTCAGCGAAACGTTTTTTTGTCTTTGCTGAAGCGGTAATCCGTTTGAGTTCTTTTTCTAGGGATTCGGGAGTTTTTGTCCAATCAATTAATTGGTGAACTTCGGCAAAAAAGAAATGTAAAAACGCTTCAAAATACTCGCTTAATGCTTCTTTCCAGGGTTCATCATAATTGGCGGTTGTTGGGTTCATTTGAGTTGTTTGCTTACTCGTAGGCTGTGAAACGCGATAGCGTAACGCACCGATTTAATAATAGAGGTGGTGGTGGTAATCTGGGGATTTTGTGGTAAAAAAGCGTATATTTGTTCGATCCGTCTTGATTGGGAGAGAGAATAACCGTGGCGACTCCAGGGATTACCCCAGCTTGGAGACTTTGATAATCGCTAACACCAGCATCGAGGAAAACTACGGTAGCGGTTAAACGCTGATTTCTCGCACTATCCACCCGATTAGCTTGACTCAAGCCATCAGATTGAGCGAAATTGAACAAAACATCGTCAACAGCAGGAAGAATCGACAACAGTGAAGAAGTCATGACATTAACTGTAAAGGTTTATTGCTAACAGTTTTAGCCCAACAAGCGCCAATTTTTCAAGACTTCCATAACATAAGTTAACATTGATCGGGAAAACTGTATTTCTAAATCATCAGTTTTTCTGAATATTGTCTCTCAATTCCCCCCTCACAACTTAATCTAATTCATTTGCAGTTTGCAAAACCTCCTCATAAAGTTGATGACTGATGCGAAAATTTGCTTGGCTAATTAGAGACTCCATTATCGGTTTAACCTTAGCAATCAATCCTCTATTTTTAGCGATTAAAAGAACTCCTAGAACCCCCGTAATTGACAGCCCCAAACGCACAGCCTCCCTCCGTCCAAGACGCTCATCAATTAACAATTCATCTGCTTTTAATTCTAAGGCAAGAGCGATTGCTTCTGCTTCGCCAAGATCTAAATTATATTCATTCCTCAAACAAGCCACAAGTTCTAAATTAGTGGCTTGTTTAACCTGTATCCACTTCAGAGAAATTATCGCTTTAATGCGGATATCTTCCTCAGTTAAATTGGCTAATTCATTGGCAACTGCTTGGGGAATAACAACATTAGTATAAATATCTTTTAAGATTGACAGATAACCAACAAGAGCAAGACTGCTGAGAGGAGAAGTATCGCTAATAATAATCATAGCCAACCTTTCTCTTTTAAATGCTTAATATCTTGCTGAAACTCAGCAACATCATAGTGAATACAAATTCCTCGTTCAGAAAGCATCCGTTGAAACTTTATTTGATTAATACCTAATAACTCACTTGCTTTTCCTAAGCTAATCTTATCTTGTTGGAATAACATAACAACAATTTCCTTCAACAGTTCATCCTCTGATAAACCACTTGCTTTAATCACTTCTTGGGAAATAACTAGAGTCATATTTTCTCCGTATTTTGATAAGAATTATACAAATGCTATCCTATGTTTTGCGGTCTGTCAATTCCCTTTGACAGACCTCACTTCTAACTGTTAACTGTTAACTGAAATTCTCTCTCCGAAGCAATCTTACCCCTTGTCATGGCGAAGATGCGAGCGCTAACGTCAAACCTAGGCAGTTAAAGTATTTAACCAATTGATTAAATCTTCAACCGTAGAGAAATCGAATAAAGCTTCTCCTAATACTTCGACATCATCAATACTTAACTCCATAATTTTAGATTCTAATGCAGGATTAATCTCCCCTAACTTGCGTTTAATTTGACGAAGAATCAATGTCTTTTCCCGTTCAATACCTTGTTCGATACCTTGACGCATCCAACTGGTGGTAATTTGCATAAATCCCTCGAAATTACAAGCATTATAAAGTATTTAACCAATTGATTAAATCTTCAACCGTAGAGAAATCGAATAAAGCTTCTCCTAATACTTCAACATCATCAATACTTAACTGCATGATTTTAGCTTCTAATGCAGGATTAATCTCCCCTAACTTGCGTTTAAGTTGACGAAGAATCAATGTCTTTTCCCGTTCAATACCTTGTTCGATACCTTGTTCGATACCGCGTTCAATACCTTGTTCGATACCGCGTTCAATACCTTGTTCGATACCTTGTTCAATACCTTGTTCAATACCTTGACGCATCCAACTGGTGGTAATTTGCATAACTCCCTCCTGTACGGGTTGACTAAATGTGCTAATTTCTTCTTGAAATTGTATCTCTTCGACCGGATTTAGATTGAGATATGTATCAATAAATCCAGAAATTAATTGCATTTTCGCAGGATTTAACCTTAAAGTAATTAACAAGCGCAGACATTCCGCCTTAACCTTAGCTCGCTCTTTCTCGGCAATGTTCATCCTAGCCATCAAAGCTGAAGCAACCGGATTCGGTTGATTAAGAAAATCTCGCCAATTTAATCGATTTAACTGCACTACTTGATAGTTAAATTCTAATACCTTAAAATCGGGAAAATCGAC
>NZ_JADBUN010000184.1:0-10757 GCF_020245625.1 Microcystis sp. M049S2
TGCGGTTATTATCAATATGTAGAATGTCATCATTGCCATGAGTTAACTTATAAAAATTTACCTTATTGTTATCATTGTGGTACTGCACAAACTTATGATAGTTAATAGTCCCCAAGCTACCGAAACGAGCAAAGAGAGAATTGCCACTTTATCAATTAATTAATTATGGATTTACTCGAATACCAAGCCAAGGAAATATTTGCTCAAGTCGGCATCCCCATTTTACCTTCCCAACCAATCCACGAACCGGGGGGACTAAAAAGATTAAACATTCCCTATCCTATCGTGCTGAAGTCCCAGGTACGCACGGGGGGCCGGGGAAAAGCAGGAGGAGTGAAATTTGTCGCTAATACCATCGATGCGATCGCTGCTGCCCATGCTATCTTTCATTTACCGATCGCCGGAGAATATCCAGAGGTAATCCTAGCAGAAGCCAGGTATAATCCGCAACAAGAGATATTTTTAGCCATTTTACTCGATTATCATCTGCAAAGACCAGTTTTACTGGGTGCGAGTCAAGGGGGGATGGATGTGGACAGTTTACTGGAAACCATGCAAAAAGTGGTCATCGAAGCGAGATTTTCCCCCTATCTCTGTCGGCAATTAGCCGTATCCATGGGTTTAAGAGGGTCTTTGATCGAGTCTATCAGTCAAATTCTCGAAAAAATGTATAGTCTCTTTGTCAGCAAAGATCTCGATATTATCGAGATTAATCCCCTCGGTATCAACGAAACTGGGGAAGTGATGGCCCTAGATGGCAAAATAAGTGTTAATGATGCCGCTTTAGCTAGACATCTCGATCTTCTAGCTTTGACCCCACCCCAATTACAATCCCCTTGGTCGATAATTGATCAAACCGGCCGAATAGCCGTGATTAGCAATGGCCAGGGTTTGATGTCCACTGTCTGGGATGCCTTGGTAGGCAAGGGGGCAAAACTGGCGGCATGGCTTATACTGGAGGAAAGACTAGAATTAGAGCAATTAAACGAGCAAATAGAGGCTGGTCTGCAACAATTCCAACTATTGCCTAATTTAAAAGTGGTTATCGTTGATATTATCAGTTATCCCGACTTTGGCCAAAAAGCGATCGAGAGTATTAGCCATTACTACCGCAGTTATAGCCCATTATCACCCGGCCGGGGCAGCGGCGAACGAACGATCCGGGCCACCCGACAGGAAAGACAAACCTTGGAACCTCGATCTTTTCTCAATCCCACCCTACCACAAATAATTTTTCGCGTCCTAGCTGACAGTCAAGCGATCGATCTCAGTCAGAGTTTAGCTGATGTTAACTTTCATTGGTTAGAGTCTTTAGAAGAGGTAGTCACGGCAGCAATTAAATTAGCCTAGAATCAGTGATCAGCAGCAATTCTCATTTTGAAATAAATAGAGCATTAACCCCGATTTTGGAAGGCAAAATATAGTAGAAAGTGACTATTTTTCAGGGAGAGGCGATCACTAAAAAAACAATTGGTTGGATAGATTAAGTATAAATACTCAAGCAATCAAAGGGATTGGCTGAGAACGAACGGGGTAAATTCAGGAAGATAGTTCTGTTTTTAGAATAAGGAATTCAAGGGAAATAAAAATTTATAATTATTGTCAGCTAAGGTAAAATGGGTGAGTTAGAAATCCACCAGCACGTCAAATTATTCCAAGATGGCTCAAAAAGCGGCAACCCTAGAAATTTCGGAATTAATGCAATTTTTACGTCAAGAATTACATGATTTACCCGATGAGAGGAAACCTGGAAATAATACAAAATATCAGGTAGAAGATGCCGTGATGACTGCATTTTCAGTCTTTTTTACTCAGTCGCTGTCTGTTTTAGACCATCAACGTTTAATGAAAAGCAATAAGGGAAAAGATAATGCTGAAAGTTTATTTTCAATTGAAAAAATTCCTGGGGATAATCAAATAAGAAATCTGTTAGATGCAGTGCCAGCCTCTACTGTCTCTGGGACTGTTCAAAAAGTCTATCAATGGTTAAAGGAAAAGGGAGTTTTGAAAAAGTTTCTCTACTTAGATGGAGAAATTTTAGTGGCATTAGATGGCACAGAAATTTCTCATCTAAGAAAATTAATTGCCCTCATTGTAATTGTCGTAATCATCGAAAGGGAACTACAACTTATTTTCATGGCTGTGTCACACCTAGGGTGGTTTCTCCTAATCAAAAACAAGTAATTAGGGCTTGCTGAATAAATCTAAAAACCTTGTTGGATAAGACTTTTGGACTTTTTTCCCCTCAAAAAGTACCAGATATGGGAGTGATCAGGGGGAAATTCAGGGACTTTTTCCCTGAAAATTAGGTAATTGACCCCCTCAAAATCGGTAAAACCCCACACCCCACACCCCACACCCTACACCCTGCCCCTAGGAAAAACTTTTTCAGCAAACCCTAATTAATTTAGAGCCAGAATTCATTAAAAAAACAAGATGGGCATCAAAAACAAGACTGTGAAAATGCGGCCGTTAAAAGATGGTTAAATAAGAATCATAACTTCTGTTTAGACTAATTTGCAGCCCAAATTGGCACGGCTAGGGATAAAAGACTGAGAAAGAGATAAAAAGCAGGATGAAGGATTAAGATGCGGTCTTTTTCGATTTAGGCGGGGCAGAATAGCGTTTTTTGACCGTAGGATAATGGATTTTTGGAGTCCGTTTTTTGCCTTTAGGCCAGCCCTGGGATTTTCCTCGGGTTTTGGGGAAACAGGCGGGTGTACCAATCACCGCTAAAATTGCCCCAAAACCCTGAGCGACCCTTCCAGGAGTCAGAGAGTTTTGTGGAAGAGGCTTCTGCCAAGGTAAAGGATTATCTTGTACTATCTCACGAGCCAGCCATAACTACCAAGTCAGTAGAGGCATCAAATCGCGACCAGATTGCCCTTGTTCGGGAGTTGAAAGTTTGGGTAAAGTCCAGTGTAATCTTTGCGAGTGCGAAGCGATTCGAGTGATCGATGTTAATGGGACTTAGGCGTTTTCGGTCAGCAAAAAAGGCTCAAACCATTACGGGACAAAGGGTTAACCTCGATTTATGATTTTCCTTGATATATCTGGGTTTCAGCGATTTTGGGCTTCTCGAAGTAAATCCCAAGCGGGGATTGGAGTTGAGGCTTTTCTCGATTTGTTTTTTGTCTAAGTCTCATTATGTGGACTTCGGTGGAATTATAGAGGAAGAAGGCACATTCTGTGGCTATACCATTCCGACCCGTCTGCGGATTGGATGGTACTTTGGCACTGAGCGGTTTGAGTCAGAGGGTGAGTTTTTCCGAGTCACGATTGATGATGCAATCTATCGGTAGAACGATCGGACATCAACAAAGAAATTACAGCCAACTTTGTAGAATGAAGTACAGCCAAAGTAAGGAGGGACTACGGGTGTGTGGCAAGTGATATGGAATACTGTGCTATCGGAATTCTCCGAGATCACCGATGTGGCTCAAATTATCCGCATCATTTTACGTTTCTTGCTTGCGGCGATCCTTGGTGGTCTACTGGGGTACGATCGGGAGATCAAGGGCAAGGCGGCAGGGTTGCGAACGCATATGCTGGTTTCTTTCGGGGCAGCACTCTTCGTCCTCATTCCTCAACAATCTGGGGCATCGATCGCAGATTTAACTCGTGTGTTGCAGGGTTTGATCGCTGGGGTGGGATTCCTTGGGGCCGGATCGATCATTATAGGAAGGCACCAAGAGGAGGCTAAGGGGATGACCACGGCGGCGGGCATATGGCTAACGGCGGCCATCGGCGTAGCGACAGGGATGGGGCGAGAAGCGACGGCCATTCTCAGCACTCTCTTAGCCTTGGGAATCTTATCCTTAATTCCCAAGGTCGAACGGTTGTTTGAACGCCGTGGAAGGAGGAGTTAAACGGGGTCGGAGTATTCGGGCGGATAGGGGTTGAAGATGTACAAGTAGTTCATACCCGCGTTAAACTGCATATCTTGCCCCATGCCGTTGGAGCCCAAAGATGATCAAAATTTCCGTTGATTCACAGGTGTCGTTTTCTCGATCCTTGGTTTATGCCACCTATCGGGACAAGCTGATGGAGTTGGGGCCGTATCTGCCCAATGTGCGATCGCTGCAACTCAAGTCTCGCCAGGAAGCGGAGCGACTGGTGCGACTGGTGCTGGAGTGGCATGGGGGTGGGGACATCCCAGCCGCTGCTCGGGCACTTTTGAGTGAAGAACTGTTCACTTGGACGGAATACGATATCTGGGACAACAATGAGTTTACTGTAGACTGGCAAATTGAAACCCATGCCTACCGAGAGGCGGTGTTTTGCGCTGGCAAGAACCGCTTTCTGGATCGAGGCAATTGCACATTGGTGGAAAGCCGAGTCGAAGTGAGGATTGACCTCAGCGCAGTTCACAGTGTGCCCCCCTTCTTGCTCAGTCGCTTAGTTCACCTAGTCGAAGAGCTTCTGGCCAAAAAGATTGAACCGAATCTGGTGCAGATGGGACAGAGTGTGCAGAAATATCTGGAGCAAACGCAGAAAACCCAGTAACGCCAGGAAAGGGATAGACTATGGGGTAGCGATCTGGAAGTAGTGGTGAGTCGAATTGCTTATTTAGGGTTTGCTGAAAAAGTTTGTTGGTGGGGTTAGGAGTCGGTCGTCGGTCGTCAATAGCTGGTCGTTTCAGGCTTTGTTGCCCTCTTTTTTGTACTGGCTTATGTACTACAAGAAGGATAATGCAAGGTTTTTGAATGTCCCAATCCTATTTTCGCAGCATGAACATCGGATTTTAACAGGTCAAAAGCCTTATTTTAAAAGGGTTTTACCATTATTCAGCAAGCCCTATTTAGGGTTGGCTGAATAAATCTAAAAACCTTGTTGGGTAAGACTTTTAGACTTTTTTTCCCTCAAAAAGTGCCAACCATTGGAGTGATCGGGGGTAAAATTCCGGGACTTTTTCCCTGAAAATTAGGTAACTGACCCCCTCAAAATCCCTAAAACCCCACACCCCACACCCCACACCCCACACCCTGTCCCCACGAAAAACTTTTTGCCGCAAGCCCTATTTAGCGGGACTCAAACGATAACAAAAGATAACTGAGGGTATAATGCTTGGCAGATCAGCCTTTCACAATGCTAATACATAATCAGCGCCTTGCTCAATAATTGTAGAGGCAATTTCAGTTTGACATCCCATGGCATCAATACTTACTAAACAACCTCGAATTTCTCAAATCTTCAATAATTCAGGAATAGCAGTAATCTCATTGGATTTTTCAGCGACTTTTCGTTGACCAAGTACCAAATGATTAGTGGCTGACCAGACACTTACCATAGGAATTAAACTGCGGTTATTTCCTCGTTCTTTTGCCCCTCGTAAGGTTTTCCCGTCCACATTTAAGAGTTCTCCATTGGTCACCTGATGAACTGCTTGCATCCAACTAATAAAGCATGACTGGAGTTCTTCTGATTTTAAACGGGCAAATAATCGGATCAATGTATCATGAGAGGGAATCCCATTAGGCAGAGCTAGAAAAGTTTTTAGCCATTCATATTTGGTTATATCATAGGCAGCAACTGCTTCCCAGTTGTTCGCCCCACAAATGGTTGCACAGATATTAATCGCAATAATATCTATCACAAATGCTCAATGTTGTGTAACGCTCTAGGGTCTTTTAGAGTGCCAAAGTGTTTTTCAATCAGGGCTGTTAGTGATGAACATTTGTCCGTTAACATTGTTTTGTGCGAACCTGTAAACAGATAGTTAATATTCTGTATACTAACTTGAAAAATTTAATATTTATCTCCTAATTGCTATTCCATGAGGATATCTTGTAGATTTATTGCGTATCTTCAAGAATTGTGTGCGATTGCCCGGGCCACCTAACGAGCATATATAAACGAGCATATATAATAATGAAGAGAATAAAATGCTTGACGAAACTCATTAGATCGGAGAAAGGAGGTCAGTCATGGATCTGGTACAGTTTATGGTAGTTATCATCGTGGTTGGGGTTCTATTGTGGCTCGTGAACAACTACATTCCGATGGACAGCAAGATCAAGCAAATCCTGAACATTGTGGTTGTCATCGCCCTCGTTTTGTGGATTCTTAAGGTGTTCGGATTGCTGAGTTTTCTCAAGGGAATTCGTATCGGTAGGTGAGTGATGTTCTAGACGGAAGGAAAGGTTGAATTATTATGGATCTGATGTCCATCACACTGGTGGTGCGCTGGCTAATAGGCTGGGGATTGATGTGGCGGTTGCCGCGACTTCCAGACCTTTCAGTCGTCGGTTCGCCTAAAGTCTCGGTCTTGATTCCGGCGAGGAATGAAGAGAGTACCCTCCCTAATTTGCTAACAGCCTTAAAGCAGCAAACATTCAAGCCCTACGAAATCATTGTCATCGATGACCAGTCCGCCGATGCTACCCCACAGATCGCCGAACAGGCCGGGGTGAAAGTAGTGCAGACTAGCCCTTTGCCCACAGGTTGGACAGGGAAAAACTGGGCACTCAAAACCGGATATGCAGCCTCATCTGGCGATATTCTCGTCTTTCTCGATGCCGACACTGAGCCAGGCGAGGAGCTGCTCCGCAGGCTGGTGGCAACTGTTCAACACTTAGGTGGTCTGGTCTCAGTTCAGCCCTATCACCGCACTGAACGCCCCTACGAACTGTTAGCGGTTCTGTTCAATCTCGTCGGCTTGATGGCCGTCAAACTGGGAGCAAGAGGTGGTGTGGCTTTTGGACCGGCTATGGCTACCAGCAAGGATGACTATGAGCGGGTCGGCGGCCACGACGCTGTGGCAGGATATGTTGTAGAAGACTGGTTCATGGCTCATATTTATGAGAGTGCGGGACTGCCAGTGAGTGCATACATTGGTCATGGCCAACTGGACTATCGGATGTACCCCGGCGGGCTGCGGGACCTGGTTGTTGGTTTCGACAAAAACTTTGCAACGGCAGCAGGGGAAGTCTCTTGGCTGCGGATGCTGGCGGTTGTGTTCTGGCTTTCAGGGTTGTTCTGGGCGGCTTGGTGTCTGCCCGCATCCCTATTTGGCTGGCCGATTGTCGGGAATTCATCCTTACTATATAACGTACTGCTTTATCTTGCCTTCGCCATACAGTTAGCCATAATTGTATGGCCAGTGGGTTCATTCGGAGCAATCGTCTTTTTCTTCCCCATTCCGGTTGCCTTCTTCCTTGCAGTGTTCCTGCTGGCCATTCTGAATCTCGAACGTGGTCAAATCGAATGGAAAGGACGAAGGATAAGTACCCGATGGCAAGGTGAATGAATGAGATTATCTATACTACAGTTACCGGATGGGGTAATCGTCGGGCTTTGTGTGGTCGGTTGGACAGCCTGGTCACTTTTGATCGGTTTTGTCGGTCATCGACTTCCCCTGAAATTCCTAGAAACGGACACCTGCCTGACCCAGCCACGAATCTGGGGGGAAGATAGACAATGGTACAATCGGGTACTGCGGATCAAGCGATGGAAGGATCGGTTGCCAGAAGCAGGGGATTTCTTCCCAGGAGGTTTTCGCAAAACATCCGTTGGCGGTGGGGACTGTGCCGTAATGTCCCGTTTTTTGGCTGAAACCCGTCGCGCGGAATACGTTCACATCGCCATCTGGCTGTTTTGGTTAGTGACGATGCTCTGGACTCCTGGCTGGGGTGTGCTGGTAAACCTCGCCGTGGGAACAGCCTTCAACCTGCCTTGTTTGTGGGTGCAGCGTTACAATCGGCTTCGGCTCCAGCATCTGCTCGTATTGAAAGGACAGGGAAAAACGATATGCTAAAGTATGAGCTTGGCTGTGAATTAACCTACAGCATTGAGCAAGCAAGCACTCTAATTCTTAATGTTGCTATTGTCAGCAACAACCATCAGATTATTGTTCAGGAAGACCTCCATTCTAACTCTCAACGGTCGATTGAGGAATACATCACTTCTGTCAGTGGAAACCGATACTTTCGACTCAATGCCCCTCCTGGCAATTTGCAAATTTCCTATCGAGCAACCGTTGGCTTATCTCCTTATTATTCAGACCCCAGTACGATTTTTGAAGTAAAGCCGGCCGATTTACCCCTCGATATCTTGTACTATCTTTATCCGAGTCGTTACTGTCAGTCAGATCGATTATTGCGCTTTGTCGCGGCTGAATTTGGCCATTTAGTCCCTGGTTATTCCAGGGTGACAGCTATCTGTAACTGGATTTATGACAATGTTTTGTATCTCTCTGGTAGCAGTGATTCTTTAACTTCTGCTTGCGATACAGCGATAGAAAGGGTAGGCGTTTGCCGTGATTTTGCCCATTTAGGTATTGCTTTTTGTCGAGCCTTGAATATTCCAGCACGCTTTGTTTCCGGCTACGCCTATGGTTTAAATCCCCCCGATTTTCATGCCTGGTTTGAGGCTTATCTAGGGGGTCGCTGGTATCTTTTCGATCCTACCCGCCTTGTGCCTCAGAGCGGGCTAATTCGCGTTGGCACAGGACGAGATGCAGCCGATGTTTCTTTTGCCACTATTTTTGGTCCGGTACAAATGAATCAGATGAGGCTTTTTATGGACTACTTACCCGATGCCAAGCCGATTTCCGAGAATATTTTGATACCGACAACAGAGGCGATCGCCATCTCTTGAGCGTACCCCAGTCAGGTATTCTATTATCGAAAATTTGGGTTGAAAACCCCGTCCTTTGAGGACGGCTTTAAGCTACAATGGAAAAAGCGATAACCAAGCTAAAAACTGAACCCTGACCACAGATAGTAGGGGGTTTCGTTCAGAAAAGAATTCAAATTCGGCCTTGAACGAGTAAAACTTTCTAGGAAATAAGGTTGAACATGAGATTTTTTCGACTTGTTCAAAGTGGCCGTCCGGCATTCGGACACTCAAAACGGACGGGTCGAAAGTGTCAGACTTAAGCAATTAAGCGTTTTTCGCTATCTGCGTCAACCCCATTGACGCGACCATCCTAAAAAAGTGGCGTGGTGAGCATGTCAATAACATTGTCTTTGAAAAACCCATTTTAGGAGTTGCCCATGTCATCCTCATCCCTACCCATTAAACCGGCTGTACTGGTTGTCATCATTGGTGAAACCGTCTTGCAAGACCGCATGATCAAGCTGCTGCAAGAGTTAGGCGTAACTGGCTATACCCTCTCGCAAGCCCAGGGCGCAGGTCGCCACGGCAACCGCCAGGGAGATATGGTCGGTTATAACACCAATATTGAGATCAAAACCGTTGTCTCGCAGGAAGTCTCGGAGGCGATCTTCTCTGGTCTCGTCGAGTATCAAGCTAATCATGCCTTAATCGCTTTCCGACAAAATGTCGAAGCGTTGACTGGGTTTGAGATAATTTGATTCGTCACTAACCCCGCCCTAAAAGGGACGGGGCTTGCCTAAACCAATTTAGGCGACGCAAGTAGAGACTACCGCATCGAGACACAATCTGGCCCAGACCTCCGAATACTTCCCTAGTTCGGATTCCCTCTAAGCTTTATTGGTAAAGCGTTGTTAGACAAGACATCTTGATTGTGCTGCGGTAAGGGACATTAACTTCACTCTTAAGGATTATCTCCATGGCAAGAGTTCCTGTTATTTCAAAAGACGGAAAGTCGTTAATGCCCACCAAACCCAGTCGGGCCAGACGGTGGATTAAGCAAGGAAAAGCTATCGGTAAATTCAACGACTTAGATAGGGCTGGCTGAATAAATCTAAAAACCTTGTTGGATAAGGCTTTTAGACTTTTTTCCCCTCAAAAAGTGCCTACCATTGGAGTGATCGGGTAAAATTCCTGGACTTTTTCCCTGAAAATTAGGTAACTGACTACCTCAAAATCGGTAAAACCCTACACCCCACACCCCACACCCCACACCCTGCCCCCACGAAAAACTTTTTCAGCAGACCCTAGATATTTTCTATGTCCAGCTAACCGATGAACCTTCCGATAACAAAACCCAACCGATTGCCATTGGTATTGACCCGGGTAAATTATTCTCTGGAATTGGCGTTCAATCCTCCCTTTTTACTCTTTGGACGGCTCACTTAGAACTTCCTTTTAAGCGAGTAAGAGAGTGCCTAGACAATCGCTGCTTAATGCGAAGAGGACGTAGAAAAAGACGGATTAACCGCCAACTTCCCTTTAATCTAAGAGCGCATCGACAAAAACGATTTTCAAATAGAAGACAAGGAAAATTAGCTCCCTCAATCAGAGCTAATCGTCAACGTCGAGCGAAGTCGAGACGTTTCTGAACTAACCAAAATCTATCCAATTACTGACATTTACTTTGAGTATGTCAAAACCGATATTGATCTAACTTCCGGTAGAAAAGGAGCTAAGTCGGGAAAAGGTTTCTCGTCGGTTATGGTCGGACAGAAATGGGCGATTGAGCAACTATCTCAATTGGCAAAAGTCCATACTCGCTTTGGTTGGCAAACCTCTAATCTCAGAAAATATTTGCGACTAGAAAAGTCCAAAAATAAAGCAAAACAATCACCAGAAAGTCATGCTAACGATGGCATTGCTAAGAGGGAGGGAGCATCTCACCTTTGTAACCCCTAAATCAGGTTTTATGTCAAGCTATTTTGAAAGCCTTGCTAGAAACCAGTTTTAGGGACAAGTATAATTAGGGCTTGCTGAATAATGGTAAAACCCTTGTTGGTTAAGACTTTTAGAGTTTTTGTAAATCAAAAAGTACCAGATATGGGAGTGATCGGGGGGAAAATTCAGGGACTTTTTCCCTGAAAATTAGGTAATTGACCCCTTCAAAATCGGTAAAACCCTACACCCCACACCCCACA
>NZ_JADBUN010000185.1:0-13033 GCF_020245625.1 Microcystis sp. M049S2
CTTGGAGTGATCGGGGGGAAAATTCAGGTACTTTTTCCCTGAAAATTAGGTAGTTGACCACCTGAAAATCGGTAAAACCCTACACCCCACACCCCACACCCCACACCCTGCCCCCACGAAAAACTTTTTCAGCAAACCCTAGTTAGATATGTATAATCAATTGTGTCTAGCTGCTTACGATGCCTATTAATACTAGAGTATTAACCGTTTAGCCAAACGATTCGGCAACTGCCAATCAACCCTAGAAGCGAGATTTCTCGTGAAAACTGACAGTCTCTTTTACCAAATCTTCCTGCGTTTTCCGGACAGTTTCTTTGACTTAATCGGACAACCCCAACCGGGAGCAGCAAACTATCAATTCACCTCCCAAGAGGTGAAACAACTCTCTTTCCGTCTCGATGGCTTATTTATGCCACTCAGAGAAGATATTCAGCAACCCCTCTACCTAGTGGAAGTGCAGTTCCAACCAGACGACCCCCTCTACTATCGACTTTTTGCGGAATTGTTCCTGTTTCTAAAACAATATCAACCACCCCACCCCTGGCAAATTGTCGTCATTTATCCCCATCGTGGGGTGGAACGGGAACAATCCCTGCATTTTGGCGAAATCCTCAATTTAGCAAGCGTTAGACGCATTTATCTCGATGAATTGCCCTACGGAGACAATCCCTCCTTAGGAATCGGTGTGATTAAATTAGTAGTAGAGTCGGAAACGGCAGCGGTGAGGACTGCTCAAACCCTAATCGAGCGGACCAGAGAAGAAATCACCGACCAGTCCAGTCAACGGCAGTTAATTGACCTAATCGAAAGTATCATCATTTACAAATTACCCCAGAAAAGTCGCGAGGAAATTGAAGCTATGTTTGGACTAAGTGATTTAAAACAAACGAGAGTCTATCAAGAGGCACTGGCCGAAGGAGAAGAACAAGGTCTAGAAAGGGGTCTGCAAGAGGGGGAACGTCTGGTGGTGGAAAATCTGCTCCGAGTCCGTTTTGGTGAGTTAGACCCAGAAATTCAAGCTATTATCAGCCGGATTTTACAATTGTCCCCAGAAGAATTTACTCCTTTACTTCTCCATTGTTCCAAGCAGGAACTCTTAAAGCGATTTCCCCCAGAAAAGTCGCAAGGAAATTGAAGCTATTACCACCCTTAGGGACTTGCGCTTTGATAATGTACCTTTTGGGCGAACGCAGTTCGCCCCTACATTGTGGACAAAACCCGTTACTGTAGGGGCGCAATGCTTGCGCCCTCCGATCGATCAGGTTTGCTGATCACCCTAAGTAGGGGGGGAGCCTTCGAGATGTTAGGGACTTGCGCTTTGATAATGTGCCATCTGGCTGGTCTGGTTTTTCTACGGAGCGATTTTCTGGCTGGGATATTATTTCTACGCCAGTCCCTTATCAAGGGTAGGGGACTCTCTTGGATTTGGTGAGTAAAATGTATTCTAAGATACATTCCTCCTAGGGAGGGGGTGGAACGAACCACAAAGACACAAAGGACACAAAGGACACAAAGATTGATTGATCGTAAGTTAAACTTATCACACAGAACCTAGAAGAGCCGGTAGGGTTAATTCATGAATTAACCCTACTATAACCCACTAGGGAAGGGAGGGAGACCCTCCCTTTCTCGTTCCAGGGTTCTACCCCGGAACTATAAAAGACCATCCTGAAAAAGGACGGTCTTTTATAATAGTCAACTCGGATTCGTCTGCTTACTGTAAATTAAGCGACGATGGTAAAGTTGCCGGCATTTAAATTCAGAGGCGCAGTCGTCGTCGTCGCAATAAGAACAGTACCGGCGCTGAAGTTACCATCACCATCAGCATCGTAGAACAACTTCCCGTTATCTTTGGCGTAACCAAAGCGCACTAAGCCAGTGGCGGTCTGATTAGCCGTGAGGTTTGCTAAGGTATCCACTAGGATTGTATTAGCGCTGTTAGTTGCACCCGCCACAGCACTAACCGCCAAGGCGGCTCCCACTGCCGGAGCGCCTTCAAAGGCGGCACTACTTAGGGCGAACACATCATTATCACCTGGTGCTAGGCTGAAGTCATTGATCGTGACGTCATTACCGGCAGTGGCTTTATTCAAGAGGAACTGGTCGTTACCAGCTTTACCCCATAGTTGATCAGTGTTACCGCCACCAATAAGGGTGTCGGCTAATTCACCGCCTTTCAGGGTGTCGGCTGCTGCACCACCAGTAATCTTGAAGGAACCATTGGTTTCAGCGGCACCATTAAAGGTTAAGGTTTTGGTGGTGAAGGAAGAAGCATCAACAGTTAAAGTGGCACCACTTGCCACAACCTCGTTCACAGTGGTGATTGTGGTGTTAGTGGCGGCTTGTTTAAAGATAATCGTCTCAACGTTGGTAACACCATTGATAGCAGTGGTAACAGCATTCCCAACTTTAACGGTTAAGGTGTCACTGCCATTGTTTCCATTGAGGCTAACACCATTAATCTGATCTACTGCCGCCGTCAAGGTGAAGGTGTCATCGCTTTTACCACCGACAATCCGGGTTATATTACTGACATCGCCGAGGTTCAGGGTCAGTTTCCCGGTAAAGTCAGTGGCATCCAAACGATCAGTGGCAGGGTTAGAGACGGTAATCTTGCCGTCAATGGTCAGGTTTTTATCACCCGAAATCACAAAGTTGTTGTTTCCCGCGAATGCCCCACTCTTTATTGTCTCTACGGTTGCGTCACTATTTTTGAGAACACTATCAGCTTTGACAACAATATTGACATTAGCAGCGGAGTTAAGGTCAACAATAGTCGTCCCAGCAACAGTACCCGCCAAGTTAACGGTCGAAGCTTTTGTTGTATCGGCGAGTTTGAGAGATAGCTCATTGGCATACCCAGCCGCCAGAGTCAAGGGGAATTTTTCGGCGGTGTTAACCTGCAAGTTACCGGACTTGATAACGAAACTCTTGACTCCAGAGATGTTGACAATATCAGCTACAGCAGCGTTCGAACCAGTGAACTCAATAGTCTCAATGTTAGTAATGTTTGGGGTAACTATAGCACCCACACCCAAGATTTGGGCTGTCAGAACATCAGCGTCAGCTGTACTAGGGTCTTGAACAAAACTATTAGGGAGGAAGGTTAAAGCCTGAACCGTGTTATTGGAGGCAGTCAAAAACTGACCTGCCGGGGAAACTTTAGAGCTGGCAGAAGCGGTGAGAACTGCCCCATTTTCTAACAGGGTAAAGGTCGTTCCCGTACCGCCACCACCACCAGCGACAAATTGAGCAATTTGTGCGTTAGCCGCCGTTACGCTATCGGCACTGGCAGTGACTGTATTCACAATGACCCAGCCACTACTATACTGGGCTGAGGTAAAGGTGGACGAGCCATCAGCCGCCATGGCAACTGCGAAGTTTTGTGCTACCTGAGCGCGGTTCGTCAAAGCCAGTTGCCGTGAGGCGGGGGAATACTGATTTAAAACGACCGGAAAATCAAAAATTGCCTGGGGGGAGGACAGAAGGTAGGTATCAGCCCAGTAGGTTAACTCTTCCGCATTAATGTCAGCCGCGGCAATCCCATAGAGATTTTGGAAAGCTTGGGTGACATAAGCACGACGAGCGGCCGCATCCTGAGACAGCACCGTAGGGGATGCTAACATCGGATAGGCTGTCTTGGCTGCACTAGAGGTAGAAAATGCCTGCACCGCTTGCTCCCAAGAAACTGCCTGACCTGCGGGACTCGCCCAATAGGTAAGGTCAGAAGCTGACGGGGGCAGCTTGGTGTACATCAAGGACAGAGCAATTATTGAAGATTGGGGAATAGCCATAATTTTGTTACCTAAAACTCCTCACACTAGGAAACGAGGTCAAAAATCAAAGAAGCTAAAAACATCTCTGAAGTACCACAACTAATCATAGGAGAGGCATTATCATTTTGTCAAGCAGAGCTAGAGCAATGGGAGCTAGAGTTAAATGGACTTTTCTTCGATATCGTGTCACCGAAGATACCAGTGCTAGAAATGCTTACTAACTCACTGAAAAACTACTACTAACATAGCGCACGGAATTCCAGATTTGAGAGATAGGCGGTCAAATTTAACATTATGTGACGATTTGCTTTAACCCTATTCGATTTGTTTGCACGAAAGAGACTAAGGGACTTGCGCTTTGATAATGTACCTTTTGGGCGAACGCAGTTCGCCCCTACATTGTGGACAAAATCCGTTACTGTAGGGGCGCAAAGCTTGCGCCCTCCGCTCGCTCAGGTTTGCTGATCCCCCTAAGTAGGGGGAGAGCCTTCGAGAACCCTCGCAGCTAAGGGACTTGCGTTTTGATAATATGCCATCTGGCTGGTCTGATTCTTCTACAGAGTGATTTTCTGGCTGGGATATTATTCCCACGCAAGTCCCTAATGGTGCCAGGCGGGACAGATATCTGAGGCCACATTGAGAAAGAGACAGTCCACTGTCGCCAGTCCTCCTCTCTCGTCTCGGTACTCATCCCCTAGGTCCCAAAGACGAAAACCTAAGCCTAGCAGCCAATTGGCCAATTCTGTTAACAGAGGTGTCTGGGGGCCATAGCCTCGGTATAACCAACACTCCAACAATAAGACTGAAACCTGGGGGAGGATCTGGACTGCTCCCTTGAGAATAGACCACTCGTATCCCTGGGTATCTATCTTGATGATTTGGGGAATTGGTAACTCTCCCCGCTTCACTAAGCCATCTAAGGTGAGGACTGGAACCGTCACGGGCGATAGTGCTAAACCTGACCCCTCCATCGGGAGAGCGGTGCTGGCCACCAGATTAGGAAAAACATTAAGGGTGACAGTTCCCTCCCGTTCTCCTAACGCCACCCCATAGAGGTGAAAATTGTCATGAAGCTTTAAACTTTCGGTCATAAACTGCTGATAAGCCGGTGCGTGATTCACTAACGGCTCAAATAGATAAAACTGAGACTGGGGAAACACCTCAACAATATCCCTAGACCAGGAACCATCCGAGGCCCCTACATCATAAATAACCTGGGGGGACAACCCTTTAGCTTGCAAATGTTGGAATATTTCTAAATCTAACTGAGCAAACTTTTCCCTCGTTTTATAGGTATCGGCAACGGACTTGTAGTCAGAATTCGTCATGGGTGGCTCTGGTAGTATCAGTTAGGGGTTAGTTCTAAACGAGTGTTGAGAAGAACACAGTCTAGGGTGCTAAGGGTAGCGTCGGGGTCACTTAAAATCTAAAGTACTACTGGCCACCAGATTGGGGAAGATATTCATGGTGACACGGATTTATAATCGGGATTTTCAACCATTGTTCTTTACCTTGACTAGGTTACTTAATGGCAATGTAGGTATGGGCAGCTGCTAAAAGCTCATCTTTTGTATAACCTTTCGCATTTAATTCCTCCAGAATTTCATCGGTTAATAAGTTCTCGCCGTCCTGCCAAATTTCATTTCTGATGATGTAGGAAACATCCAAAGGTTCAACAGCTTTTATGTATTGAATTGATGACCGAAAATTAAAATAATCGGAAAACATAAAATTTACTAAATTTTCTGCGTAGCTATTTTGGTCGTCCTTAATTAAAGGTACAGAAAGCAAATTAAGTTTTTCCAGCAGTTCAACAAAGGGAACTATATCCTGAAGAGTTTTATGTTGGTTAAGATACTCTAATATTTGATTTTTTGCTAATCTTAAGTGAATCCAGGGATAATCTGAAAACAAGCCATACTGATGATGACCATAGTAAGAATTCCACAGAGACGCACCAACGCAGTAAATTAATCCTCCCGGTTTAGTCACACGAAACATTTCAGCAAAGGCGGCTTCAATGTTAAGAATATGCTCCATTGTTGCCGCCGAAAAGACTATATCATAATAGTTATCAGGTCGAGACATTGCTTCGGCTGACTCCTTAAAATAAGTGACCTTCTCGTGAACAAATCCCGTCCCAATTTCTGCACAGATATCAAGTCCGTGTACTGCGGCTGACTGAAGGAAAAGTTGACAGTCTCTACCATCATTGCAGCCGACAATTAGGACTTTTTTTTCGTGCAGTTTATGACTCGGCACATACTTGAGACAATCTCTAGCATAATAGTCTAAATATCCCATAAATATCCTGGCAATTAATAAGTGACTTAGGTGTAGTACCAATCGGGCATTAGGCCAGATTTAGTGTTGATAAAAAAGCAGTCCAATGTGGCTAAAACTCCCTCCTCATTGCGATAGGGATCTCCCAGATCCCAAAGTCGAAAGTTATAGGGCAACAACCAGTCAACAATTTCATTTAACAGGGGAGTGTTTGGTCCATAGCCTCGATAGAGCCAACATTCTAGAACTAAAATATCCACATGGGGCAGCGTTTTTTCCGCCCCTTTAAGTATCGATAATTCACTGCCTTGAGTATCGATTTTAATAACTTGTGGAATTGGTAGGTTCAAGGTGGCAATGGCATCATCTAAGGTCATTTGTTGGACTTTAACAGGAGTCGTCCGTACACCAGTATTGGTCATATCTAACGCTGTACTACTGACCACGCTATCAGAAAAGACATTCATGGTGATTTCCCCAGTTTTTTCTCCCAAAGCAATTTTGTGTAATTTAAAGGAAGGATATATTTCCAGGGCTTTTTCAAGGAACTCTCGATAGTCAGAGCAGTGGTCTATGAGAGGTTCAAATAAATAGAATTCTGCCTCTGGTAAAATTCTTTTGATATAACAAGACCAACCACTATTAGAAGCTCCGACATCAAAGATAACTCTAGGTTCATGACCGAGTTTTTTAAGCCGTCTAAAAGTTTGTCGGACTTCCTGCAAAACTTGATCGTCCAAGTCATCCATCATTTTTTGGTAATCTTCATTAAATTGATTAGTTTTGTTAGTCATAATTGAAACAGTTAACAAGCAGTTATTTTTGAGAAACTAATTAGGGCTTGCTGAATAAATGTGAAATGTAGGTAAGGTAAGGGTTTTGTGGCTTTTCTGGCGAAACAGGTGCAAGATTTTGAGAGAATCGTGCTTCCAAACCTTGCGTCTTCATCGGCCTGCGTCCTGTAGGGGCGAAGCATTCGGGCAATAACCTATCGGTGAAACCGGAGATTTTCTATCCGAATGCTTCGCCCGTACTTTTTCAGCAGACCCTAATTAATCTACTATAGCAGTTATCTTAATGGTGAAGTAGGAAGTCTCTGGTTTTAGGGAACGCCAGAACTGCGGAACGCTGGAACAGTAGCTGGGGGTGCAGAGATGATGCCAAATGCCGTCATACTTCATCTTTATAAGCAAGGCTGTAAGTGCCCCTAGATTAGGATTTTGCTGCCATCTTCATCTAATCCTACAAAATCTTTCCCTTGATATTCCCGCAAACCAAAGCAGTTAAAATCTCCCGGCATAGAAGTTTTGTAGAGAGTGATTTTTTCTGAATAGTTTATCAGGGATAAATCATTATGAAAATTCTCCAATAAATAACGAAGATAGTTGTCGCAGTAGTAGGGGCGAGCTAAATAACCTTTATTAAAACCACACAGGAAAAGTTTCAGGGAAAAAGGAAATTGATAGAGAAAGTTAAAAACTGCGGCTGTCACTTGGGGATAACTGGGGTTAAAAAAGTCATCCATACAAATTATTCCCTCCTCACTCAAAAGCTGATTAGCAATCTGTAAATCATTAAAACAAGCAGAACCAGAATGGGCGCCATCTATGTGGATCCATCTACAGCTGGAAAAAAACTGGTGAAGATTAGCTTCATTTTGCCAAAAATTTTGAGATTTACATCGATAAAAATTACTGTTAGAGTGTAAATTTCTGAGAAGCTCTTGGGCTTCGTCAAACATAATCAAGTCAACTAATAGGCAGGTTTCTTCTGGGTTAGCATGAAGACAAGATAAAATAGCTGATTTTCCTTTCCACACTCCTATTTCTAAAAAATTACCTTTGATATAATGGCTGGTTTGATAATTTAGTAAGCAATCCCAGGTTATAGCGGCTTGCTCTAGAAAAAATCCCTCAACTAAAGCTGATTGACTGACATACTCTTGAAATTTACTTGCCATAATTTTACTCTTTATTGCTGTTTTATACTCTGATTTGTTAGCAGATTTTACCTAAAATCCTAGCAATTACAATTAAGCAGAAAAGTAGGTAGCTGGCATAACAGAAGCCGACCAAAGTAGGGCTTGATGGAAGACCTGATAATCTTGGAAAAAGAAAACATTGCCCCAGGAATTATCGAGGGAATAGGCAGAATTACAATAATAACTAACGTCGGAACTGCCCCAAATACGATAGATAACTAGATGCCAATGATAATCTCTTTCTTTCATGGCCTTGACTAAATCTGGTAATTGATTCATCGCTCCCGAACGACCAAAGGGGAAATTTTGATCCCAAAATTCCGCAACTACCACGGGATAACGATAGTTACCCATACCTTTGATTACTTCTAAATCAAAGCCTTCTGTGTCAATTTTAACTAAACCAATATCTTTAGGTAATTCCTCACCATCGTGGAGACTAGCTAGGGTTTTAACAGTAACGGTAATAGTATCGGTAAATACTAAACCTTCCGAAAGAGAATGCTTGGTTAAACTGCTATAAAAGCTGGCATCTTGATAGGTGTTATCTGGGGTTTCATCGGTGGCTATATGCAGTTCTTGGGTTTGATTTTCGGAACCGATAGCTAAGGGAAAAAGCTGGAAATTAGGATGATTACCGAGGCGATTTTTGAGCTTATCAATTACGGGAGGAAAAGGTTCAAAGGCATAAACTTGATAACCAGCTTGTAGGAGACGACTAGAAACATCGCCCCGATTAGCACCAATATCTACTGCACGTCGATGGGGAAGATAGGAATATAAATAAGTCATTAATTCGATGTCTAAATCCTGGAAATATTTTTGATCGATAATGACTTTGTATTTTTGCGTGTGGATATCTTCCAATATTTTCTGGTTAGCTTCTTGAATTTTTTGGAGAGCATCAAGAATTAAGCTGCTTTGCTGGTAAGCAGTTTTTTGGGAATCTTCGTGATTTTTTAGCAGGGTATTCAGAATCAAGTCCCCTTTTTGTTTCCAGTCTCCCGTTAATAATTGGAGATTTTTAACTATATCTACGGAAAACTTGAGCAAAAAAGCTTGATTTTGCAGTGATAAATCAGCCTTTCGCTTGGTTTCTGCATTTTCTTGTCGGATTTGCTCCGTGGAGTTATTGAGTTGCTCAACCTTAAAATCTAAGGGATCAAGCTGATTAAGTTTCTCAAGTTTTTGGATTTGTTCAAGTTGGACATGATTGAGTGAATCAAGTTTTTCTAGAAATAAATCTTTGACTGCTTTAACTCGCTGAACTATTTTATTTTTGGCTAATAATTGTTTGATCATTTTGGCTAGTAATTGGGTAAATTGTCTTAAGCTTGACTGGGAGAATTTTCAATTTTACGGCTAGTTTCAGGAACTAACAAATCTTGACGAATAAAGACCACTTCTTTTTGGAGGAGTGTGCCATCAATTGGGGATCTCCATTCGCCGGTTTCGTCATAATAACGGAAACCAAGCTGATCCAAAAGATTAAGCATTTCATTGAAAACGAGAGCGTCCTGATCATAGCGAATAAAGGATAGTTCCGCAACGACTAAATCCACCTGAGCGATAAATTCTTTGGCTCCTTCTAAGACGATATGCTCGGCACACTGCACGTCTAATTTTAATATTCCTCTGCCAGAAATTTCCTGATCGGTCGCCACCTGATCGAGGGTTTTTACTGCCACTGTAATCGTTTCATAGTTTCTAAAATCAGCGGGAGTGAGCAAGGAACTACCGTACAAATCGGGGGAAACTTGAAAACTTAACTGACCAGCTTGATTAGAAATGGCAATTTCTAGTAATTCCGCTTTAGGAATATTACAGATATAGTAATTTCTGGCCGATTGCTCGTATTTTGAGATTAGCGGATCGATGAGTATAAAGCGAGCTTCTGGGAATAATTGACTAGCGGTATGAGACCAAATACCGTGGGAAGCTCCCACATCAACCACAAAATCGGGCTGATATTTTTGCCCTCGTAAACGTCGCATGACTTGATAGACTTGAGCATAATCTTTATAAATGATTGCGGGAACGGGGGGTTCGATAAAGTGAACTAAATCGATTGGCGATCGAGGTAAAATCGCTTCAAATCTGTCATCGGCTGCTTGTTCTTTTTCTAGGGACTGCCACACCCATTGATCGATCCCTTGATCTGAGAATTTTGCCGCTACCTTAACGGCATTTTCTCGCATTCTTTGCTGATTTTCTGGTTTAAGAACGTAGTCCACGGCTGCTGCCAAACTTTCAGGTGTATAATCACAAACCACACCAATTTGAAAGCGATTAATAAAGTTAGCCGCCGAGGTTTTATTACTGCCTAAAAGAATTACTGGGGTGTTAGCGGTGGCGAGGTTAAAAATAATCCGGCCGGGTAAACTAAGGCGAGACAATTCTGTCCGATCATCTCTTTCGTCCATGGTTCCCGTGGGAACAATGACAAAGGGATATGCTTGTAGTTGTTGTGCTAGTTTTTCTTCGGGATAAAGTCCTTGGCCATAAAGTCCCCATTTTTCTAATTCTGCGGGAGATTCTTTGAGCCAATAATAGTTAGAATTGCCATACCAATCTAGTTTGATTCCTGCTCCTTGAATACTCTCTAAAAGAGATTGGAACCATTGGGGACTCCAAATGCTCCCTAATAAAGCTCCCCATTTTTCTTGACAGCGTTGGGGAGAAACTTCGGCAACTTCACTATTAATGAGACGGTGGGGAACGATCGCCGGTAGGAGCCAAAATTTGTAGCCGTACTTATTCTCGTAAGCGTCGCGGAGTTCGGGATGGGTGGCAAAACGAAGGGAACATTTGCCTAAAAACTCTTTCATCAAAGCATCGGGAATCTCCTGAACGCAGATATTCTGATCGTCCATGATGTAGGTGGCAAGGGGAACGTTAAATAATTCCTTAATAGCGATCGCTGTCAGAATGTCGCTGGCATAGTAGGGGACACAAAAAACGCTCTCAATCTGGTTATGTGCGAGGGTTTTTAGCACTGACTGAAACACTTGCGCTCGCGATAGCTCTCGGTGATCGAGAAGAAGACTGAAGGCCCCAAAATCCTGTTCCCCACCGTAGTGATCAGCGGAGCGTATGGAAATAATTTGACGATTATCGGCAAAGATTCTTTTTACTAGGGCCCCTGTACCGTGCTGTTGATTGACTTCACAGGGGGTAATGACGGCATTGCCGCAGATGTAGTGGTTCTGGAAGATAGCAAAGCGATCATCGATCGGTTTTCCTTGTTCTAACGATCGCCAGAGCCAATCGTCAAAATGATCGGCTTTTAAGCTTTTGGCTAATTGATGACTAGCCTGACGAAGTTTTAGTTGATAGTTATAGGTGCGGAGTTTGGCGATTTCTGTTAAGAAACTTGCAGACGCATAATCACAGACAGAACCGAGATTATACTCTTCCACAAATTTAGCTGCAGCACTATCCTTCTGACCGACCACCAGAATGGGGGTGTTAGCAGCAGCGACGATAAAAGGGATGCGGGAGGGTAAGCTCAAATAGGAGAATTCTGGCCGATCCTGTTCTTCTGGGGAACTGCCAGTGGGAACAAGAGCAAAAGGAGCTTGACGTAGGTGGTTAATTAGGTCAGCTTGGGGACAGTACCCTTGAAAGAAAATTCCATCCTGCGCTAATTCTTCCTCTTGGAATTGCAACCATTGACGATTGGGATTACCATACCAATCAATTTTTATTTGGGATTCCCGACATAACTGACGTAGTTTTTCTAACCAATTCTGAGACCAAATATTACCAATTAAAATGCCTCGCCCCATCAGATCGGGCATGACAATTTCAGGGGGAAACAGATAGCTTTCGACGAGGGGAGGGATAAACCAGATCTTCTGCCCATATTTTTTTTCATAGGCTTGGCCCAAGAGCAGAGAAATGCCTAAAATTAAATCGCTGCTATCGAGTAATTTCTGAACTGCTTCATCGTCAACGCCATCAACATAGACATTCTGATCATCCATCAGGTAGGTACAAACGGGGACTTGAAAGAGAGATTTAATCGCTGTGGCTACATAAAAATCTTCGATAAAGTAGGGAATTACTAAGACTCTTTTCGGTTTTAAATAAACAAATAAATTTTGAATTTTTACTAAAATTTCCCCGTAGGAACAACCGCGCACATCTAGACAGAAATTCTGGACTCCAAAGTCCTGCTCCCCTCCGTAGAGATTAGTGGTTCGTAGGGAGACTATCCCACCAGTATCAGGGAAAATTCTCTTTAAAAGAACCCCGACACCGTGATTCTCATTGATTTCGTTTGCAGACACTATAATATCATAACTTTCTTGGAATTTGTCGGCAAAACTATTTAAGTCTTGTAACGACAAACTAAGTTTTTTTTGTAGTTCCTGATAAGAGGTGAGCATAATGATTAATTTTAATAGGCTTTAGCTATAGACATTTCATTGATTTTGACAGGGTTTCTCTGAAAAACAAGGTATAAACTCGTTTCGCCTACGGCCTCGTCATTAAGATAACTGCCGTATTTTTTCTTGGTTATCCCTCTAGAAATTTTATATTTTTCGATATACCCTGTCAAGTTTATTCTCATCCATCCGACAAAACCGAGATTGATCCTCGCAGGTCTTAATGTTTTAAGATTGTTCATCTCCTTTTTACTAACTTCGGCAACTGCTCTCACAATGACCTTTTTATAGCGCTTTTTGTTTCCCCATCGGAAATTATCATCTTACCTTGGCAGACTAGAACTGATGCACCACCCACAGAAACTTCCGTAATTTTACGGTTGTTTTTCTGAAACTTTAATTGTAAACTGCTGGGTCTGCCCATTTCCACCCCTTGGATTATTGTCCATTGATTCATCCCTTCCCTAGCCTGCATTATTCATGAAGACTTTGGAAAATCCTCGAAAGCCTTGGCAAGAAGTTCATCTAGCGATCTGGCTGAAAAACAGTCTGTTTTTTGAGATGTCCTCACAATCAGGTTTTTGCCAGTTGGTGAATAATGC
>NZ_JADBUN010000186.1:0-7129 GCF_020245625.1 Microcystis sp. M049S2
TGAGGTAGTCAGTTACCTAATTTTCAGGGAAAAAGTACCTGAATTTTACCCCCGATCCCTCCAATGGTCGGCACTTTTTGAGGTCAAAAAAGTCTAAAAGCCTTATCCAACAAGGTTTTTAGATTTATTCAGCAAGCCCTATATACGGGAGAAAACTGTCCTATTCTCCATCATCAAAACGGTGAATATCATCATCTCCTAAATATTCGCCATTTTGCACCTCAATCATCACCAGAGGAATAGAACCGGGGTTTTCCACCCGATGACGGGTATTCATGGGAACATAGGTAGATTCTTTTTGTTTGAGGAGAGTTTCTTTTTCATCACAGATTACCCGCGCTGTACCCGAGACGACAATCCAGTGTTCACTGCGATGGTAGTGCATTTGGGTACTCATGTGATGGCCGGGTTTAATGACAATGCGATTGATGCGATACCGCGGACCTTCCTCCAATACCGTCACCGTTCCCCAGGGGGGAGTTCGCGTCATTTCTATGTCTTGGGGAGAAGGGGAGGGAGCATTAATTAAGTCATCCATGGCGGTGGTCTCCAAACTTGATCAACATTCTAGTGGACAATAATCAGTAATCAGTAATCAGTAATCAGTAATCAGTAATCAGTGAACAGACAGGACTTTTACTGCCATTTAATACTGCTCACTTAATACGATTTTTCTAAAGTAATGGCAGAGATAGTTAATTACCCTCACCCCCAACCCCTGTCCCAGAAGGGTAGAGGGGATTAGGATGCCTGCCACAAATAAAGAAAAATGGTACAACACTCTATCCTCCTACTGATAACTGATAACTGATAACTGATAACTGATAACTGATAACTGATAACTGATAACTGATAACTGATAACTGATAACTGATAACTGATAACTGATTCAGGAGGGCAATTGTTTAAAATCAAAATTTGTGTCTTTGCCCTTGACAGATGGCTCGGTTTGTGCTAAACGATTAGCCATTTGTACCAGATCCACTCCGGTAGCTTGACGCAATTGTTCGGCAAAGGCAGTCATTTTCGGGACAAGATTACCATCACCCCCGTCCACTACCGTCACCGTTTGCACCTGCACTTCTGGGACACTAGCGACCATTAATTTAAGCAATAACTCCAATTTTTGGTATAAAAAGATGTTTTTAGCGTTATTTCCGGCTCCTTGCCAAGAGGCCGCTAGTTTTTTGGTTCCTTCCGCTTGCGCTTTCCCCTGTTCGATAATTTTGGCCGCTTCCCCCCGGGCTTTTGCGATCGCTTGTTGACATTCCGCTGCCGCTGGGGCGATCACATCTGCTTGTAATTGCTGTTTCACCTGCTTAATTCGGGCAGTTTGTACCGCCACTTCTGCCTGTACTTTAGCTAAATCGGACATAACCACCGATTCTACCTCAGCAATCATGGCGCCGCGCTTAGTTTGAGTGTCGCGCACCCGTTTTTCTGCGTCAGCTTTGGCTATTTCTAAATCTTTTTGGATACGACGCAAAGCGGTTAGGCGCTGATTCTCGGAAGCCTTGATAATCGATGTTTTTCGGGCTTTTGCTTCGGCTATCCGGGCATCTCTCTGTAATTCGGCTTTCTGCTTCCGTCCGATCGAATCGAGATAACGCACCTCATCGGAGATATTCTGGATCTGCAAACTATCCAAAACTAAACCCAATTTTTCTAGATCCTGTTCCGCTTCTTCTAGGAGACTTTTAGCGAAAGCAATCTGATCGGAGTTCGCTTGTTCTGGGGTTAAATTCGCCAAGACACCGCGCAAATTCCCCTCTAGGGTTTCTTTCGCCAGTTGTTCGATTTCCTTGCGTTTCTTGCCCAATAAACGCTCGATCGCATTATGAATAATCGGTTCTTCCCCGGCAATTTTAATATTCGCCACCCCAGTGACGATCAACGGCACACCGCCCTTAGAATAGGCATTAACCACCCTGAGATCGATGATCATGTTGGTCAGGTCCATTCGATACACTTGTTCTAGCATCGGTAAACGAATACTGCTGCCCCCTTTTACCAAACGATAACCGATGGTTTTGCCCGTGGCCGTGGGACGACGACTGCCGGCAAAAATTAAGACTTCGCTCGGTTGACAGATGTGGTAATAGTTACGGATGACTAATAAACCCGCACCTGTGCCTAAACCGAAAACTCCCAGTAAAACAGCGATAATTTCCATAGATTTTATGTGGGTGAAATTGGTGATTATCTTTACTTTTAGCCGATCGACTCTCTGGCTGGTTGATTTTTTGGGGGTCATCGATATTAAACTAAAAAGTAAAGCTTAGACAGCCTATCTTTATCATGCCAGATCAGCCAATCTCGATCGCCCAATACTACCACGAGCGGACCAAATACGACCCCCAGACGATCGCTTCAAAAAGTAAAGGTCTTGATTGGAGTCAACAACCCTATCCCTTCAAAGAATACAAAATCGGTCAGACTTTCGATCTCAAACCCTACCTCTCCCGTCAAACGGTTCCCCAGAAAGGGGACTTTTGGCGACGTATATCGCGAATTTTGGGCTGTAGCTATGGATTAACTGCCAAAATCGCCACTATGGGCAGTCCCTTGTACCTACGTTCTGCACCCTCTGCTGGTGGATTATACCCCGCCGAGGTTTATCTGATCTCCCGTGGCACGGAATTTTTACCCGCCGGTCTCTACAGTTATCAAGGTCAAAGTCACTCGCTGCTTTTATTCTGGGAAAGTGATGTCTGGACCCACCTACAATCTGCTTGTTTCTGGAATCCTGTTTTAGAAAATACCGATATCGCTTTAGTTACCAGTGCCATTTTTTATCGGTCTGCTTGGCGCTACGAAGATCGAGCTTATCGGCGTATTTTCCTCGATACAGGGCATTTATTAGGCAATATTGAGCTATCAGCCTCGATTAATGACTATCGCGCTCATTTAATCGGTGGTTTTAACGATAGCCAGATGAATGAATTGCTTTATCTTGATTCCGAGAAGGAAAGTGTCATGACGGTGATTCCTTTGGCAGATCTGCTCAATATCCGCCAAAATCTCCCCCCTAGTACCACGGCACTCCCTTCGGCAACCACGACTCTTTATCCCAAAATTGCCGAGGGAGAATTATTAAGCTCCCTACAGCGAGCCACTATCATAGCTACAGATGAGAAGATAGAAGCAAATATTACCCCGTCTAATTGGGAAGATAAATATAATTTTCCTTTTTGTCTAAAAGTTTCCGTGACATCCCGTCCCGTCAATTGGGGGCAAGATTTAATCGATCTGGAAAGTACGATGCTTAAACGCAGATCTACCCGCGCTTATAGTGGCGCTAGTCTCAGTTTAAACGAATTGCGAGCGCTGCTGCATTTTACCTATCAACCCCAAGATTATGCCGACCAAAATCTCGATCCCAATCCCGATTATTTTGATCTAGATTTATTGGAAACTTTTATAGCTGTTTCGGCAGTAACTGGATTAGAGGAAGGCTGTTATTATTATGCTCCTAAAGCCCAAGAATTGCGGCAAATTCGCTTTAAAAATTTCCGGCAAGAGTTACATTATCTCTGTTTAGGTCAGGATTTGGGACGAGATGCGGCTGCTGTGGTTTTTCATACGGCGGATCTGTCAAAAGCAGTGGCTAAATATGGCGATCGAGTCTATCGTTATCTTCATGCAGATGCGGGTCATTTGGGACAGAGATTAAATTTAGCAGCTATTCATCTGGGGTTAGGGGTTAGTGGTATCGGTGGTTTTTTTGATGATCAAGTTAATGAAGTGTTAGGAATTCCCTCCGATGAAGCAGTTATCTATATCACTACTTTAGGCCGACCAAAAGTTTTTTAAGGTGAGTTTAAACCATTATAAGGATTAAGTATAAACCACGGAGGCACAAAGAACACAGAGAGGAAGATAGATGATTATTGTTTAAGATTCTCTCAGATTTTCCCTCTCTAATTCGATTAAATTATCGATTTTTTTTAGCTTGGCATCCCCAGCAAGATAACCGATCCCGCGATGTAAATGTAAGCGAAATTGTTGAGTTAGAGTCTCTTTATCGGTTCCTAATCCGTCTTGATGACAACGTTGTTTGAGGGCAATTAAGAAAATATCGGCCATTTCTCCCCCGAATACTTTCCAAGATAATTCTACATTGCTATCGGCAGGAATGGGAACGGGAGAGGGGAGACTCGGTTCAGCAAGGGAACGACAAAAAGCCCAACGACAAAGGATATTCCATTGGTCAATTTTGGTGTAGCGTTTTAATTTTATTAGGCTATCTTTGGCGGTTTGAGATAGTCTAAAACGTTCGATCGGTGATTCCATAATCTATAATTTTACCTCGATCTGACTGATGATAAAATAGTTAGTCATTCTCAATCCTGTTTAATAGGAGAGTGGAAAATGGGGAGTTTTTTTTCAGTGATCAGTAAACAGTAAGTAGTCGTGCAAAATTAATTTCCTAGTGAAGATAGGCAAGAGGCAAGAGACAAGAGGCAAGAGGTGGTTATATATGTGTAATTAATTTTGCTTAGGTACTTACCAAGTTAGGATTTTTACGGGGACACTCTCGGCTAAAATCGGGCATTACTTCCGATTTTATCACTCAATCCAAGCCTTTGGGGGTTCTACCCCCCAAATCCCTAGGGTTGATTCATGGTAGGGTTGATTCATGAATCAACCCTACCCAAACTCCGCGCGCATTAGCTTTTCGGTGGGATGCTTACAGGCTGCTGCTGATAGTCGGCATTTCTGCAAATGTGAGATGCACCCTAGCTGATTCAATGTCTCAAGTTAATCGGGTGAGGATTTTGTGGGAATTTATCTCAGTCATAATCTTACCAAAAGTAACGGTCTGGGTGAATAGTGGTTTGACGTTGCTGGGAATTGTATTCTAGCAGGTATTTTCGGGCGATTACTTCCTGTTCTTCTAATAAGAGTAGCTCATTTTGTCCAATTTCTGTATCGGTAGAAAGGAGGATGACTTGAGAGGAAGCAGCGGGAAAATAACGTTCAACTAAATTATGGCGATGGGAAGAATCTAAACGTCCCAGGGGTGTATCGATAGCGATGGGTAAATCTCGTCCGGAGACTCGCGCTAATCCCCACAAAAAAGCGATCGCTAATAGTTGTTTTTCTCCGGCAGAAAGACGGTGTTTAGGCACATTTTGTCCATCGGGACCAAAGAGAGATAGACCAAAAGTATCAGCATTGATCGCTATTTTCTGCACCAGATCGGACTTATGCAATAAATAACGAAAACATTCCGCCACTTCTCCCTCTAATCTATTTAATTTTTTTAAAGTTAAGCGTTCTTTAAATACTTTTAAAGTTTGCTGTGCTTTGACAATAGCATTGACGATATGTTCGTTACTTTGGGATTCTAAAGCTTTCTCACTATAGGCAAACAATTCTTTTTTCGTTTTCTCAATTTTCTTTTTGATTTCCTCATAATTTTTGTGGCTTTGCTCGTATGCTGCTTGAGCATTTAGATACTTTTTCTGAGCATTTTTTAAGTTATTACTCAGGGTTTCGTATTCTTCGGGAGAGGCTGCTACTGCTAATTCTCGCTCTAAATTATCTAAGTCAGCTTCCAGATTTCTTAATTGTGACCTTGCTTGATGAGCGAGGTTAATTTGTGCCGGTAGTTGATGGGTTAAGACTCGATTTAATAACTCGATCGCCTCCTCGTCTAAATCTAAGTAAGGAGTAATCAAAGAATCGCCATCCTCAGCTAAAAACTGATTTTCTTGCTGTAAAAATTCTCTAATATTATCTAATTGTTCTAAAGTTAAATTCAGTTGTTTTAAATAAGCAAGTAACTTTTTATCTCTGGATTCTAAAACCGATTGAGCGACTTGAGACGATTGAAATTTTAGCTCTTTTTCTCCCTGAATTTTAGCCGCTTCTAGGAGAGGAAAAATTAACTTTAATGGTAAAAATTCCCCTGCTAATTGACCTAAATATTCCCTCTGTTTATCTAACTTTTTATCTACCTCCTTTTTTCTGCTCTCTAATTGACTTCTTTCGGCGGCAATTTTCCCGCCATCAATGCGAAATTTATCCGAGACTGCATCAAAATCATTTCTAACTAAATCTAAATTTTGTTGTTGAGTTTCCATCTCTTGCCGAGCCAATTCTAAATCTTCTTGGTACTCGGCTAATTTTTTCTCGATCTCTTCAATAGTTGCGAGTTCATTTTCTGCTGCTAATAACCGGCGCTTGCGACTAGCTAAAATATCGAGATCAACGGCTAATCTTTCTGCTAATTCTAACCCCAATAAAGTCTGCATCGAATCCTTAACGCTGTCAGGAGGCACATCCTGTTCTGCCAATTCTTTTACCTGTTCCCCATCAAATAAAAACAGGTTAGAAATACCCAAAGGCAATAAAGTTTCAATATATTCATCCCAAGTATTAGCTAAGGCGGGATCGGGCCAATCTTCATCTAAAATACCGAGGGTATCCTTACCATCTTTAGGCTGTTTTGTCCAGTACCTAACGATACGATATTGTCGCCATTGTTCATTAACTAGATGTTCAAAAGCCAGTTCTATTCTAGCCTGATCGATGAGGGAAGCTTGATTATTAACTGCCTGACTAAGAAACTCGGCATAACTTAAATTATTGCGAGTAGAACACTTTGCCCGCGCACCGTACAAAGCCAAACGAATCGCATCCATTAAAGTAGTTTTACCGCCGCCATTCATGCCTCCTAAAAGGATAATCGGACAGGGATTGTTCTCTTTTTCAGGACGTAAATTAATCACTTGACGACCGGCATAGGGTCCAAAATTTTGCAAAACTAATTCAGTAAAAATCATTAATATTCAGCCTTAGTTAAGTCGAAAGTTTAAGGGAATCTCCTGTAACAATTATACCTGACAAAGTGCCGCATATATTTTTTATACCCAAGAGAAAAACCCCAGACTCTATACTATAGCATTGATCACCAGTGCCTAGATATAATTAGATGGGCGTAAAAAACTCTAAGATCTCCCCGCCTGTCGGCACCCCCCTTAATAAGCTGTCCTTTAGTCACATCTTTCTTAACATTTCAAACCTTTGTAGCACAAGGCTTTCAAGACTCGGTTAACAATTTGTAATATTCCTTGTTGACACCCTTACTGACAAAGAAAAAACTGAAATCAAGTCAGGATAA
>NZ_JADBUN010000187.1:0-8128 GCF_020245625.1 Microcystis sp. M049S2
GACCTCTTGCAAAAGTCTTAAGTCGATCCTTGTACAGCAACATTTTTGAAGATTATCAACTACTAATAAATAATTAACTGAAAGTCCCTCCCATTATTGTTTCTATCGTTTGTTTTCGGATTTATGCAAGAGGTCTAACGATCGATCACTGTTTACTGGTCACTGATAACTGATAACTGGTTACTGATAACTGATAACTGCTATGCTACTCTAGGCAGAAAACCATTCGATCGAGAACACCGTGGCTAACCAAGAAGCAACTTCCCCCGCTATTCGTACCCCCTTATACGAGCTAATTGCCCAACAAACCAGCAAATTTACCCCTTTTGCGGGTTGGGAGATGCCGATACAGTTTAGCGGCCTAAAAATCGAACATAATGCTGTCCGCAATAGTGTCGGGATGTTTGACATTTCCCACATGGGCAAATTTATCTTAACTGGCGATAATCTGGTTCAATCTCTCCAAACCCTAGTTCCTTCTAATTTAGCCCGTTTAAGGGCAGGAAAGGCACAGTATAGTGTTTTACTTAACCCGGACGGTGGCATCATCGATGATATTATCTTTTACTACCAAAGCGAAAGCCAAGGCGTATTAATTGTTAATGCCTCAACTACCGATAAAGATCGAGAATGGATTTTAGGCAATTTAGAGGGATCGGGGGTCAAATTAGAGGATCTATCGCGAGAAAGGGTCTTAATTGCCCTGCAAGGACCCAAGGCAGCCACAATTTTACAGCCCTTTATCGGGGAAAAATTAAGCGATTTTGGCCTATTTAATCACTGGGAAAGCCAGCTTTTCGGGGAAAAAGTTTTTATCGCTAGGACCGGTTACACGGGAGAAGATGGCTTTGAAATTATGGCCTCCCCTGAAATCGGGCAGCAACTTTGGACGGAATTCTTAAATTTAGGGGTGACTCCCTGCGGTTTAGGGGCCCGGGATACCCTGCGTTTAGAGGCAGCTTTAGCCCTTTATGGACAGGATATCGACGATAGCACGAGTCCTCTAGAGGCTGGCTTAAATTGGTTGGTTCATCTGCCAGAAAAAGGCGATTTTATCGGTCGTGATGTCCTCGAAGACCAAAAACTTAATGGTGTGAATCGGCGCTTGGTGGGATTGCAGATGTCCGGCAAACATATCGCCCGTCACGATTATCCGGTAGTATTCGCTGGGGAAGTGGTGGGTAAAGTTACCAGCGGCACTTTATCACCAACTTTAAACACAGCGATCGCTTTAGCCTATCTTCCCACACCTTTCGCCTCGATCGGACAGGCGATCGAAGTAGAAATCCGCGGCACCACCTACCCCGCTACCGTAGTTAAAAAACCCTTTTATAAAAGTCAAAAGTAAAAAGGTGATGGGGTTAGGTGGCTTTTCAGTGAACAGTAATCAGTAATCAGTGAAGAGAAAACGGCAACTGCTAGATAACACTGTCCACTTAAAACTCAAATCTGATAACTGATAAGTAGGTAGGTATTAAAAACTTTCAGATCCCCCCGCCTATCGGCACCCCCCTTATCAAGGGGGGCAGGGGGGATCAAACCTAAAATCTATTTTTAATTTAATTATAACCAGCTACTTAACTGATAACTGAAAATGCAATCCCTAGACTTTACCACCCTCAGCGCCACTTGTGCCGAAATTGCCGCCCCTTGGCTGCCAGCCAGACTAGAACAAGTGTATCAAATTGATCGCCAAACCATCGCCCTCCATTTACGAACCTTTGATCGCAAGGGATGGTTAATTATTTCTTGGCATCCCCAAGGAGCGCGGCTGCATATTGGTGATCCGCCGCCAAAAGTCCCAGATACCTTCACTTTCAGCGATCAATTGCGTCATCAACTCAATGGTTTTGCCCTGACAAAATTAGCATTTGTTGCCCCGTGGGAAAGAGTCATCGATCTGCAATTTGCCAAACGTCCCGATGATCCGGCTCTGTGGCATTTGTATATAGAAATTATGGGTAAATATAGCAATGTGATTTTAACTGCGGCTGACAATCAAATTGTCACCGTTGCCCATCAAGTCAATGCCACCCAGTCCAGTGTTCGCACCGTACAAACGGGACAAATCTATCAACTACCCCCCGTTTTATTGGCAACAAATCCCAGTTTAGAAGAATCCTTGAGCAGTTGGCAAGCTAGGGTTAGTTTAATCCCTAAAACTATCGAAAAACAGTTAGTTAGTACCTATCGTGGTGTTAGTCCGGTCATTGCTCGATCGCTGTTGCAAAAAGCCAATATTAACCCGAAATTAAACACGGATCAGTTAGATACTAATGATTGGGAAAAGCTCTTTTCGGCCTGGCAAGAATGGTTAAAAATCCTTGAAAATAAAACCTTTCAACCGGGATGGACAAGCGAAGGTTATACAGTTATCGGTGGGGAGATGCTGGCGGCGGCTAAAAATGTCCAAGAATTATTAAACCGTTATTATAGCGACCAAATTAATCAAGAAAGTTTTCGACAACTACAGCAAAAGTTAAATCAAAAAATCACATCTTTACTGACTAAACTGCAAACCAAAGCCGCAGGATTTCAAACAAGACTAGCAGAATCTGCTCATGCTGATCGCTATAAAGAGCAGGGAGATTTATTAATGGCCCATCTGCAACAAATACAGCAGGGAATGACTAGCATTACTTTGGCGGATTTCCAGACAGGAAACCCTGTAATTATTCCTCTTGATCCCGAAAGAAATCCCGTACAGAATGCCCAATATTTTTATAAACAACATCAGAAATTAAAAAGAGCGCGGTTAGCGGTGGAACCTTTATTAGAGGAAGTGGTTAGTGAAATTAATTATCTCGAACAAGTGCGATCGAGTTTAAGTCAACTAGAAAATTATAGCGGCAGCGAAGATTTACAGACCTTAGACGAGATACAAGAAGAATTAATCCAACAGAAGTATCTAGAAAGCAATTATCAACGTAATCGGGCGAATAATAAAGAATCTGAACCCATGCGCTTTATTACTCCCTCTGGAATAGAATTATGGATTGGCAGAAATAACCGTCAAAATGACCGGCTAACTTTTCGTAGTGCCAGCGATTACGATATCTGGTTTCATAGTCAAGAAATCGCCGGTAGTCACGTTTTACTCCGTTTAACCCCCGGTACAGTTCCAGAAGCCGCCGATCTGCAATTTGCCGCCGATTACGCCGCTTATTATAGCCGCGCTCGCCATAGTGAACAGGTTCCCGTCGTCTATACCCGTCCCAAATACGTCTATAAACCCAAAGGAGCCAAGCCCGGTATGGTGGTTTACAAACAGGAAACGGTAATCTGGGGCTGTCCTCAGAGGGTTGAGGATTACCGCAAAAAATAATTTTTTAGCAAATTGTTTACTTTTTTTTACACAAAATGGGTATTGTCTGTTACAATTTTTGCTAGAGAGACAAATGCAGTTCAGGCGCTTGGGAACGCAAGAACTATATTTCCTCAGATTACAACAACAAACAACAGCAAACCAGTGGTAGCAGCCGATAGTCTGGTGAAAGACACAAAAAACCGACTATTTAGGTAGTATTGAAGCAACCACTGGTATTTTATATTTATTAACCAGATTTATAGCGTTTCCTGTTCGCAAAAGGTACATTATTAATGCTGAAAAGCTTAATCAGCAAAGGTTAAACTGTGCCAGACAGGTGTGAGAACTGCTATAGTATGAACAGTAAACAGTAATCAGTGAACTGCAGCAATTCTCAGTTTTAGACACAGCAAGCCTTTTAGGGATTTAAAGAACATTTTAAAGGGAGATTTTTGGGGCAACTTTGGGTGTACTATCACGTCAAAAGCCCGAAGACTCGTGAAATGAAATTCGCCATCCCATTGAATTTTACCCCGTATTATGCGAACTAACTCCCAAAAGCCTTGCTACAGGGCAAATTTAGAATTGCTGAGTGAACTGAAAACTCACATCTGATAACTGATAACTGATTCAAGGCTGCCTCCTGTCTCCTGACTTAGCCCTTCAGCAATAAATCGCCAATTTCCGACTGACAATGACCAATTAAACGATTAATCGCTGTTTTTCCTTGTTTACCTTGATAATCTGAGCGATCGCTTTCAGTAATTCCGTAGGGACGACCGATCGCCACCTTGACACGATGATAAAGTACAACGGGATGCCAACCATCTTGATCGAATAAAGGTTCCGTGGTGTCTAATAAGCGCAGCAAACGCACGGGAAAAGGACTAATAGCAGTTTCCGACTCAGAGAGAATAGCCACAGGTAAGACCGATAGATTCTCCACGGGACAACGAAGAGCTAAATGGGCAAATCCGCTTTGAAAACGGCTAATTTGACGAGGAGGAGTCAAATTTAACATCGGCGATCCACCTTCCGGAAATAAACCGATCCATCGTCCAGACTGTAAAAAATCCGTTGCTTGCCGAAAAAAAGTCCGGTGGCGTTTTTCTGGGGTATCAAAGGGAAAACAGCCTAATTCTCCGATTAATTCCCGCAAAAGCGGCGTTTTTCCCATGTAGTGATGACAGGCGATCGGGAGAGTTTTGCCCAAAGCTTGAATTAAAATCGGCGCATCTAAAAAGCTACGATGGTTACTTACCACGATCGCCACTCCTTGGCTGGGTAGATTTTCTTGACCGACAGTAAACAGACTCGTGCGTGTGGTATCAAGAATTAAACGAGAGGTAGATAGGGGGGTAAGCAGCGTCATGGGAAAAAAAAATCGGCCTTAAGATTGTTTTTATTGACTTAGACTACAACTAAAGGATAAAACAGAATTAGAGGATCATAAAATATAAGGGATTATGTCCCAATCATCTATAGAACACCACTGGGGCAGCCTCGTCTATTTAAAAAAATAAATTTCATGAATGATTTGAATGAGCGAAAAACATTTGCTTTGACAACACCTCTTTATTATGTCAACGATATCCCCCACATCGGTAGTGCTTACACGACGATCGTAGCGGATGTTATGGCACGATGGAAGCGGTTACAGGGCAATTCTGTCCTCCTAATTACAGGAACCGACGAACACGGACAGAAAATCGAACGAACCGCGGCAGCCAAAGGACTCAATCCCCAGGAACACTGCGATCGCATTGCCACCAGTTTTGCCAATCTCTGGGCAAGGCTACACATCCAGTATGATCGCTTTAGTCGCACCACTGCCCCCCGTCATCAGGCAATTGTTAACGAATTTTTTGAAAGAGTCTGGGAAAAAGGCGATATCTATCTCGATCGCCAACAGGGTTGGTATTGCGTCGCCTGTGAAGAATTTAAGGAAAAAAGAGAACTGTTAGATAATGGCTGTTGTCCCATTCATACTAACCTAGCCGCCGAATGGCGTGACGAGGAAAACTATTTTTTCCGTCTCTCTAAATACCAAGCACAACTAGAACAACTTTACCAAGAACAACCCAATTTTATTCAACCGGAAAGCCGACGTAATGAGGTTCTCAACTTCGTCAACCAAGGACTACAGGATTTCTCCATTTCTAGGGTTAATGTGGCTTGGGGGTTTCCTATTCCCCACGATGGTCAGCATACCATCTACGTTTGGTTTGATGCCCTTCTTGGCTATGTTACCGCCCTTCTCGACCCCGAAGACGAACCCACCCTAGAAAATGCCTTGGCCAAATGGTGGCCGATCGATCTGCATCTGATCGGTAAAGATATATTAAGATTCCATGCCATTTATTGGCCAGCTATGCTAATGTCGGCGGGTTTACCCTTGCCTAAAAGAGTATTCGGCCACGGCTTTTTGACCAAAGACGGGCGAAAAATGGGCAAAAGTCTCGGTAATACCCTCGATCCCTTCGATTTGGTTGATCGCTATGGGGCCGATGCCGTCCGTTACTATTTCGTCAAAGAGATTGAATTAGGACAGGATGGCGATTTTCAGGAAACCAGATTTGTTAATATTCTTAACGCAGATTTAGCCAACGATTTAGGCAACCTCCTCAATCGCACCCTAGGCATGGTCAAAAAATACTGCCAAAATATCCCCCCCCAGTTGACTGGCGTAGATATCCCCAACGACAATCATCTTAAGAATATGGGGATCAATTTAGGGGGGATTGTTGAACAGAAGTATGATGCGCTACAATTTGATCAAGCCTGTGAGGAAATATTGGCGTTAATTCGCGCTAGTAACAAGTTTATCGATGAGAGTGCGCCCTGGAGTTTATTTAAACAGAAACAACAGGCAGCAGTAGAACAAGTCCTCTACGCAGTTTTGGAATCAGTAAGACTCTCTGCCTACCTACTCTCACCGATAATACCGACCTTGAGCAGTAAAATTTATCAACAACTAGGTTTTGTTATTGATTTTAATACTTTCAGGTCGGAGGATGGGGAAAACTTCCCTGATGGTGTCTCTTTTTCCCAACACTGTCAATGGGGATTACCCACAAATCCACAACTAGGAACACCTGAACCGATCTTTTCTAAACTAGAACTGCCGTTAAACGATTCCTAAGGGAATTTTTTGATAACTCTATTTTTTAAGGTCTGTTGTCCTTTGGGACACAACTGGCAAACACCCAACACTAAACTTTTAACAAACGAGGAAAAATAAAATGTTTGATGATTATGACACGGCCCCAGTCTTCACCCCCGAACAAGTGCTAGAAAATCGCGGTCGTGTGGCGATTTTCATCGATGGTTCTAATTTATTTTATGCGGCTCTGCAATTAGGTATCGAAATTGACTACACCAAATTACTTTGTCGTTTAACTGCTGGTTCTCGTCTCTTGCGTGCCTTCTTTTATACTGGAGTTGATCGCACTAACGAAAAACAGCAGGGATTTCTCCTCTGGATGCGTCGCAACGGCTATCGAGTCATCGCTAAAGATCTAGTACAATTGCCCGATGGTTCCAAAAAAGCCAATCTCGACGTGGAAATCGCCGTGGATTTAATGGCGCTAGTGGGTTCCTATGATACCGCAGTAATTGTCAGTGGTGATGGGGATTTAGCCTATGCTGCCGATTCCGTCAGTTACCGCGGTGCGCGAGTGGAAGTGGTTAGTTTGCGATCGATGACCAGTGATAGTTTAATTAATGTAGCCGATCGCTATGTTGATCTAGATCAAATTAAAGAAGAAATTCAAAAAACCAGCAAGCATCACGTTAGTTATAATAATTTCCCCGTCAGCGTCTTAGACCAAGATCGTAGCAGTCGCTAGAAAAATTCAGCAAAAATCAAGTTTAAGGTGGGTAATTCCCACCTTTTTCAGTTATCAGTTATCAGTTATCAGTGACCAGTTATCAGTGAGGTAAGCAGAGAAGAAGGCGGATGTTTCACAGAAGCACGAGAGTTATTTGAAGACATGGTAGGATGGCTGAATTCAGACCAGGTTGGTGGTCTGGAGCATATCGAATGAGAAAACAAGCTCCAAGTCAACGGCAACGAACTCCTAAGACGACTGCTACAAGGCTACCTAGACAGGCGCGGCAACGAAGAAATCGAAGGGGACTGTTGCGGAAGTGACGGCATCAAAAGAACCCATAAGCGGAAACAAACAAGGCAACTAACCACAATCCTTGGCACAGTAGTAGTCAGACGAATTGGTTAGGGAGGTAGGAAAATGAGCAGTCTTCACCCCTTGGATGCGGAATTAAACCTACCACCAGAACAATACTCACATACATTATCAGAAAGAGTAGCATCAGCCTCCGCCTTTAACGGATTCAATCAAACAGTAGAAATCATCAAGAAGACAACGACAGCCCAAATAGCGAAGCGTCAAGTAGAAGAAATAGCACTCTCAAGTGCTTGTAACTATGAAGTCTCAAGGGTGCTGAGGCGGTTTTACCTCTTCGCTCCCTTCAGGTTAGCGGTGATTGGGGACTTGCGCTTTGATAATGTACCTTTTGGGCGAACGCAGTTCGCCCCTACATTGTGGACAAAATCCGTTACTGTAGGGGCGCAAGGAACCTGCGCCCTCCGATCGATCAGGTTTGCTGATCACCCTAAGTAGGGTCTGCTGAAAAAGGTTTTCCTGGGGGCAGGGTGTGGGGTGTGGGGTGTGGGGTGTGGGGTTTTAGCGATTTTCATCTGGTCAATTACCTAATTTTCAGGGAAAAAGTTCAGGGATTTTACCCCCGATCACTCCAATGGTTGGCACTTTTTGAGGGAAAAAAAGTCTAAAAGGTTTA
>NZ_JADBUN010000188.1:0-20902 GCF_020245625.1 Microcystis sp. M049S2
CTGCATTATTCATGAAGACTTTGGAAAATCCTCGAAAGCCTTGGCAAGAAGTTCATCTAGCGATCTGGCTGAAAAACAGTCTGTTTTTTGAGATGTCCTCACAATCAGGTTTTTGCCAGTTGGTGAATAATGCAGGTTAGAGCCTCCTGACTTGAAAGAGGGTGTGGGGTGTGGGGTGTAGGGTGTGGGGTGTGGGGTGTGGGGAAGTGGGGAAGTGGGGAGAACAAAGCTGCCTATTGCCTATTGCCTATTGCCTATTGCCTATTGCCTATTGCCTATTGCCTATTGCCTATTGCCTATTGCCTATTGCCTATTGCCTATTGCCTATTGCCTATTGCCTATTGCCTATTGCCTTCTGTCTCTCCTCTCCCTTCTCCCATCTTCTCAATGGTCACTGATCTTTGATAAACTGAGTTTCGGTGAATTGGCCCGACCGATTCGATAATTCATCAGGCTATGGATCAAGGGTAGTAATTGTAAAGATTGACAAAGAGAGGTTGACATAGATGAGATTTCGTGCCTTGTTAGTTGCCTTTTTAGCCTTGTGCTTGGGGGTGTTGACAGCTTGTAGCGACGCGCCTAGTGCCGTCCTGAATAGAAACGAGCTAACCTATGATGAAATTTTAAACACGGGATTAGCTAACAAATGTCCGCAGATTTCTGAGTTCACCCGGGGTACTCTCCCCTTAGAACGCGGCGAAAGTTATGTAGTGACAGATTTGTGCTTGGAACCCCAAGAATATTTTGTCAAGGGTGAACCCATTAATAAGCGGGAAGCAGCCACCTTTATCCCGGGTAAACTCTTAACCAGAGATACCACCAGTTTAGAACAGATGACAGCGAGTTTAACCGTAGGTGAAGACGGTGTTTTAACCCTCAAGGAAGAAGACGGTATCGATTTCCAACCCATTACCGTACAATTACCCGGAGGTGAAAGAGTTCCCCTCTTCTTTACCATTAAAGGTTTCACCGGCAAAACCGAAGCCGGCTTTAACTCGATTAACAGTTCCACGGATTTTGAAGGCGACTTTAAAGTTCCCTCCTATCGTGGTGCTGGTTTCTTAGATCCCAAAGGTCGGGGTGTGGTGACAGGTTATGATAATGCTGTCGCTTTACCCGCTAGTGCTGATAGTCAAGATTTCCAGCGTGCTAACGTCAAAGCGACGGAACTGGGTAAAGGTACTATGTCTTTACAGGTAACTAAAGTTGACGCTTCTACCGGCGAGTTTGCTGGTGTTTTTGAAAGTGAACAGCCTTCCGACACCGATTTAGGCGCAAAAGATGCTGAAGAAGTGAAAATTCGCGGCATTTTCTACGGTCGTCTCGAAGCTCGTGCCTAATTAATTTTTGGCTAAATTCAGAATTTCTGGAAATTAAGGCGAATTTCTCCCTAGAGAAGTTCGCTTTTTTTCTAAGCTTTGACAGACTTAATTTATACCAAATCTGGTTATCAAAGACTGATTATTTATTCCCCCTTTTGCATGAGTGCCTTTTGCCTATCCTGATATGTAGCCTATACTCAACGGATTTAGTATAATACCATTTCTCTAAATGAAAACTACACATCGAATTTAAGTCACCCTTTTTAAGGGGGATTTAGGGGTATTAAACTTCTGTAGTCAGACTTTGGAGAATTGGTATAACTCCCCAAGTTTTCAGCAGATAAATATAATTATATCAACTCCATTTTGAGTAGTTGTTTCAGGAAAGTTAAGAGATTTTGTAGTGATGGTATTTGTGTTGCAGTTTGCTCGCTAATCCACCAATCATCAGAAATATTGCGGTCATTAAAGAGATAGGGACTAATTATTTTAAATACTTTCCGTTTTTTCTGACTTGCTTTTATAAGTATCTTGAGTCAGATAGCGGATACGAGATTTCAGAAATTCAGCGACTCCATAAATTTCATCAAGACTGTCTATATTCGTGGTTGCTTCTTTACCAGTTTCGACGTTATCGGGAATACTGATTGATTTCTTGCCAGTTTTTTCATGGAAGCGCAGACGACAGACTGTTTTGGTTACTTTTCCATCTAAGTTGATACCAAAATAACTTCTAGTGTCTTTGAATTGAATGCGTGCGGTGTTGATTTCTTCGCGTAGAATTGATTTAATAATGTAAAATCCTTCCAATTCTTCGGGGGTCGTATTAATTTTATCTTCCCCTGTTTCTTCTGGTGGAGTATCTTCTGCTGCTGATGTATCAGGAGGATTTGTTTCAGGTTCTTTTCCTAAAACTTCCTCAAATTTTTCTTTGATGATATCATTGATATACTCTTTGAGAGAACGCTTAATAATTTCTTTGAATTTTTCGACAACCGATGCAGTTCTCACCCCAGAATACACATGACTAACAAAAAACTTAACAAATTCGGGGGAAGGATCATTTAATTGCTGGGCAATCACTTTTTTAACTTCTTTTGTGTGCAATAAATTGCGAGCAACCTCTTCTAGTTCGTCAGAATTAAAGCTAGATTTAGAAAATCGTTTTAATTCGTTAACAGAAGAGTCGTCAAAGTCGAGAATGTTAAACTCAAAAAATGGCTTATCGTCCATGATATTATCCTTGACGATATCCGTATAAAACCGATAGATAATCCCATTAGTTAAAACTCCAAAGTTAGCTCCAGTTGCGTTAAAATATCGATGCAGTTGGGAACTATGTTTAGGATGCTCAAGATTTTGATGACAACTTTTACATTCCATCAAAATAATCGGTTGATTGTCCAAACAAATAGCATAATCTACTTTTTCCCCTTTTAATCCAGTTAAATCGGCACTATATTCTGGGTGAACTTCCATGGGATTGAATACATCGTAACCCCATGCTTGCAAAAAAGGCATAATAAAAGCTGTTTTGGTTGCCTGTTCGTTTTGGATTTGAGAACGAGAGGTTTCAACTTTTTGAGCAATTTCTTTGAGTTTATCGATTTCCATGATAGCCTCATTATCTAGGATGTGTGGGTTCTCAGCCTAACCATAATTTAACCCTTTTTTTACCTCAGGGTCAAGCATTTTTGACTGTCATCATCATTAATTCAAGAATATTCACACTAATCCAGCGCCATTCGGATATTTTATGCTATCATTCCTAGGAACGGGTTATTTTTAATAATGTCGCCATTTGATCAAAGACAATGCTTGCTTTAGAACAGCTTTATGAACGGGAGTATGATCGCTGGTTAAGTGAGACGATCGAGTTATTAAAAAATCGTCAGTTCGATCGGGTAGATTACGAACATTTAATCGAGGAGTTGGCAGCTTTGGGACGAAGCGAAAAAACTGCTGTTAAAAGTTTAAGTTTACAAATAATAATCCATCTCCTAATCTATCAATTTTGGACAACAGAAAGAGAAATAAATAGTAATCATTGGGCGGCAGACATTATCACTTTTCGAGTACAATTAGAAGATAAGCTCACCACCAATTTAAGCAAATTTCTAAAACTAGAGTTAGACAATATCTATGAAAACGCTCGCTTAATTGCCGAAAAAAAGACAGGATTAAAAAATTTACCGATAATTTGTCCCTACTCTCTGAGACAAATTCTTGAGAAACAGTGGTTTCCCGATACAGATAATCAATAAACTCTCAAAAATATGGACTCTCACAACAGTGAACCGATTATAATTGCCGAAGCGGTGGAAAAATGGTACGATAACCGCTTTCATGCTTTGCGGGGAGTCAATCTCACCGTTAATAAACAGGAAGTTGTCGTGATTATGGGGCCGTCCGGTTCGGGAAAATCCACCTTTATTCGCACTTTTAACGGGTTAGAATCCTATCAAAAAGGCCGCATTATTATTGACGGAATAACTGTGTCCCACAACTTCAAAAATATCGAGGCAATCCGTCAGGAAGTCGGCATGGTTTTTCAACAATTTAACCTCTTTCCCCATCTGACAGTATTAGATAATGTCACCCTTGGTCCGATGTGGGTGCGCGGTTGGAAAAAAGCGCAAGCGGAGGAAATAGCCAGAAAACTCCTCGAAAAAGTCGGTATTCTCGAACAAGCGCTTAAATATCCCCCTCAGTTATCGGGAGGACAACAGCAGCGGGTGGCGATCGTTCGCGCTTTAGCTATGCAGCCGAAGGTGATGTTATTCGATGAACCCACCTCAGCTTTAGACCCAGAAATGGTGCGAGAAGTCTTGGAAACAATGCAAAGTTTAGCCAAATCGGGGATGACCATGGTTTGTGTCACCCACGAGGTAGGATTTGCGCGAGAAGTGGCCGATCGAGTGGTATTTATGGATCAGGGTTTAATTTTGGAAATTGCCCCCCCAGCAGAATTTTTTAATAATCCCCAATCCGATCGAACTCAGCAATTTTTAGCAAAAATTCTTTGATTTTCCATGACTTGATGAGGCTGCATCTCAATTTTGTCGAAATATCTATATTGCATTTGGGCGCACGCGGTGCGCCCCTACCATTGGTGGGATAATATTATTGTAGGGACGAATTGCCTTCGCCCTCTTTTAATAGCTTCTGCTGCTCACCTATATGTGAGAGAAAGTCACAAATAGGAGATGCAGCCCTTGATGATTAAACCATCTCTTTTTCTTCTTCTACCTCCACTAAAAGGGGAACGAGATTTTCATTTAAACGACCAGCTCGAATTAATTCTGCGTAGGTATTAGCTTCGATATCAAGTAAAGTATCTTGAAATTGTTCGGCTACCACATCTTTTAATTGTGGGTGTTCCTCTAGTAATTTTTGCAACTGATCGCCCAAGGACTTTAATTGTCCTTCCACCATAGTTTTTTTATAGCGATAAAATTCGGGATCGATATCGGGAAAACGTTCTGGTTGTTGTAGATAATTAGACACCCTAGTTAAAGCAATTTGACGAGCAATTAAGGCCGAATATTCGCTCCGAATCGGTTGATCACCGATAAGATTGAGGGCATTTAATAGCCATTGTATAGATAAGCCTTGCACCAATAAAGTAAATAAAACCACCCCAAAAACCACGTCAATAATTTCTTGACGGTAGGGGATAGACGTGGGAACACTTAACGCTAGGGCGATCGAAACCGAACCGCGCAATCCTCCCCACCATAACACCGTTCTTTCCTTAAAATTGATGCTATTGCCCGTAATTAGATTACTAATTGCCCCTAGTCCAAAAATGGACAGCAAACGGGAAACCACCATAGCAGCGATCGCTATTAAAATCCCGGTTAAGTGACTACCGAGACTCTCAAAACGGGTTTGATCGCCGATCAGTAAAAAGATGATGGAATTGACAAAAAAGGCGATAAATTCCCAAAATTCGCTAACTACTAGGCGCGTGCGCGGACTCATACCAATGCGCGAACCGAGATTACCGAGAATAATCCCGACAATTACCACCCCAATCACACCGGATCCGCCTAATTTTTCCGTGACGAGATAGGTTCCATAGGCAGAAACGAGGGTGAGAGACTGTTCCACAAAAGGCAGATCGAAGCGTTGGGTAAGGTAGGAAATGCCGAAACCGATCACGCAACCCACACCGATGCCAATCCCCACAAAGGTGCAGAAACGAGCGATCGTCACGGGTATGGAAAAGGTATCGACTCCCAAGGGAATCCCCACCAAGAGGACGAAAGCGACCACAGCGACCCCATCATTAAAGAGACTTTCCCCTTCCATCAGGATCGTTAGTTTTTTACTGGCCCCCAATTCTTTAAATAGGGCAATCACAGAAACGGGATCGGTGGCAGCTAGGGCAGCCCCCAACAGAAACGCGATCGATAGGGGTAAATTGGCAAAGATATGTAGGGGATAGGCGACTCCCAAAACGGAGATAATCACCCCGATAACGGCAAAAAGGACGATAGTAACCCAATATTCCTTTAATTTAGCCCAGGGAATATTCCAAGCGGCTTCAAAAAGGAGGGGAGGCAGAAAAATTTCCAGAATTAATTCCGGGGAAAGATTAACTAGACGCAAATCTAAAAAAGCTAAACCCATGCCGACAATAACTAACAGCAGGGTGTAGGGAATTTTGCGGAGGAAGGCAACGGTTCTCGATAAAGTGGCGACACTCAAGGAAATGGTCAAAACTAGCAGGAATTGCTCTAAATTATGAGCGATTGCTTCGTTAGCAGTGGATTCTAGACTCATTATTTTCAGTTATCAGAGATGGGGTGTGGGGTGTGGGGTGTGGGGTGTGGGGAAGTGGGGGGGTGAGGAAGTGGGGAGGTGGGGGAATTTCAACTAAAACCCTAAAACCCTAAAACCCTAAAACCCCAAAACCCCAAAATCTAACACCCTAGTCATTCCCAGACTGAGGAGAGATTTTCAAAGAGGAAATAGCCCCTTCTTCAACAGATTTTTTTTCCTCCCTTTGCTCATCGAGAGAAGGAGTTTTCTTGCCGCCAGAACCGCCACTTTTCGGGGGTTTCGAGGAGAGGAATCGGGACTCGAACTGTTTGATCAGCACATACAACACCGGGACGAGAAATAAACTCAACACCGTGGAAATCAGATAACCGCCTAAGATTGCAGTTCCCAGGGACCAACGACTCATCGCTCCGGCGCCAGAAGCGATAACCAAGGGCAAGAAACCGACTAAACCGGAAATAGCCGTCATCAGAATTGGTCTTAAGCGTTCCGTCGAGGCCCGGGCTGCCGCCTCGGGAATACTTAAACCCAAAGTACGGGACTGGTTAGCGAATTCCACGATTAAAATCGCATTTTTAGCCGCTAAACCGATCAACATGACCAAAGCCACCTGAGCATAGATATTATTATTCACCGTCGGGAAGAGACTACCCACTTGTAGGAAATTCGCCCGCAACAGTAAGGCCCCCATGGCACCTAGGATCGCTAGGGGAACAGTAATCATGATGATAATGGGGTCGATATAGCTTTCGTACTGGGCTGCGAGTACTAGGAAAACCACGATAAAGGCTAATCCGAAGATAATTGGGGCAGCCCCGGCGGAAGTTTTTTCTTGGAAAGCCGTACCTGTCCAAGCGTAACCGAAACCGGGCTGCAGGACTTTCCGACAAACATCTTCCATCACTGCGATCGCCTGTCCCGTACTAAAACCGGGAGCGGGACTACCCTGAACGTTAATCGAGGGATAGAGGTTAAAGTTAGTGATAATCGGTGGATAGGTGAAGCGTTTGACGCTAACTAAACCCGATAGGGGAATATTGGCCCCGGTACGGGAACGGACGTAAAGACGGTTAATATCTTCAGGATTAGAACGATAATCCGCTTCTGCTTGGGCAAAGACTCGATACAAGCGATCGCCTAAGACGAATTGATTGACGAAGTTGGAACCGAGATAGGTTTGCAGGGTACCGAAAACGGCCTGCATATCGACGTTTTGCGCCTGTAGCTGGTTGCGATTGATGGAAAGTTCCAGCATCGGCGTGTCGGTGGTAAATTGGGTGAAAATTCCCGATAATTCCGGTCTTGTTCGGGCCTCGGCCATGACTTTATTAGCGTTGGCAATCAAAGCGTCCATGGGGAAAGAAGCGCGGTTTTGGATAAATAACTCGAAACCGCCGGTAGAACTTAATCCATCCACGGGGGGCGCATTAACGGCGAAAGCGCGAGCATCTGGGACTTTAGTGGCTAATTGTTGGTTAATTTTCCGCAGAACCCCGAAAACCGACTTATCTTCGCCGGGCCGTTCCGACCATTCTTTTAACTTGACAAAAAATAGCCCTTGGTTGCTACCACTTCCAGCAAAACTAAAGCCCGCCATACCGACAAAGTGTTCGATTTCTTCGATACCGTCGAGAATTTCTTCATTAATCTGACGGATAACCTGGTCGGTGTAGCGCAGGGAAACCCCGGCGGGTGCTTGCACCAAAACGAAGGCATAACCTTGGTCTTCTTCGGGGATAAAACCCTGGGGAGTGGTGCTATAACTCCAAGCTGTGAGAAAGAGGGCGGCGATAAAGAAGGGTAACACTAAAAAACGGATGCGGATCAGAAATTCGATCGAGCGTCGATAGCCTTCTTTAACTGCGTTGAAACCCCGATTAAAGCCCTCGAAAAACAGTCCCAAGGGTCCGCGGGTGCCTTGGGGCGGTTTCATGATAATCGCCGACATGGTGGGGGAAAAACTGAGGGCGTTAAAGGTGGAGATGATAATTGAAGCGGAGATGATGACGGCAAATTGTCGATAAACGATCCCCACCGTACCGGGGAAGAAGGTGACGGGGATAAAAACTGCTAGCAGTACAAGAGAACTAGCGATAACCGCCGAGGTTAACTCGCCCATGGCATCAAGGGCAGCTTGAAATGGCCGCATTCCCTGCCGTAATTTTTCTGATACCGCTTCTACGATCACGATGCCGTCGTCCACCACTAAACCAGTGGCCAGAATGACGGCAAACAAGGAGAGGTTATTGAGAGAATAGCCTAAAGCCAGGGCGACGGCCATGGTTCCGATCAAAGATACGGGAATAGCGATCGCCGGAATGATCGTGGTGCGCCAATCCTGAAGGAAGATAAAAATGACGAGAATAACCAGTAAAATCGCCTCCACCAGAGTGCCAAAGGCTTCTTCTAGGGAAGCGGCGACAAAGGCGGTATTATCGAGGGTAATGGCGATATTTAACCCCGGGGGGAAACTTGGTTCTAGTTCCGCCATTTTTTCTTTCACCAGTTTGGCAGTATTCCAAGCGTTGGAACCGGGTAACTGATAGACGATATAGACGACGGCGGGGGATTTGTCGAAATAGGCGGCGGTACTGTAGCTTTCGGCTCCGATTTCTGCACGTCCTACATCTTTAATTCGGATTAAATCGCCATTTTCCCCGACTTTGACGACGATATTTTCTGCTTCCTCCCCGGTGGCAACCCTACCAACGGCGCGAATGGCGATCTGGAATTGCTGCTCTTCGGGACTGGGATCACCGCCAATTGTCCCCGCACCCACCTGAATATTCTGTTCTCGGATCGCCTGTACTACTTGTTCCGCCGATACACCCCTAGCGGCTAAAGCATCGGGATTAAGCCAAAAACGTAGGGCGTATTCCCTCTCCCCGATGATTGTTGTACTACCAACTCCCTCGATCCGGCGAATCTCGGCATCGATGACCCGATCGACAAAGTTACTTAAAAAGACCGTATCGTAGGGATAATTGCCCTTTTCGTCCGGTTTGGCGGAAATCCCGTAGGCAAGGGTAACGCTGGGGGATTGGGTATTGGTTGTCACCCCCTGCCGGTTCACTTCTTCCGGTAAACTAGCGGCCGCGGTACTGACACGGTTTTGTACCAAGACTTGGGCAATGTTACGATCCATTTCCACCGGGAAAAAGACATTCACCGTACTTTGTCCAGTGTTGGTACTCTGGGACTGCATATAAACAATCTGTTCTGTCCCGTTAATCTGGCGATCGAGTACCGTGGTAACGTTATCCTGTACGGTTTTGGCATCGGTTCCCAAATAGTTGGCATTTACCGCTACCTGAATAAATGCCAACTGGGGCAGTTTTTCTAGGGGTAAAAAGGGAACAGCGATCGCTCCGATCAAAACGATTAAAATCGAGCAAACTGTGGTCAGAACGGGTCTTTTAATGAAGGTATCGGCAATACTAAGGATCATAGGGCGTTACTGGTTCATCTTTTCTAGGATAGTTGCGGCAGTGGGAGATTTACGAGTCAGATAATTAAATATTAATAGTTTAAAGATGGTATCTAGGATAACGGGAACAGTGGCCACAAACAAGCTGATAAATGTAATATTCTCGCGCCAACCAAAGTGCCGGAACAAAGTTTCTAAGATTACCGTCCAACCCTCCGCCGAGTGAAACCCGACAAATATATCGGTAAAGAGAATAAAGATAAAGGCTTTGGTTATATCATTTAAGCTGAGAAAATAACGACTAACATAAGCTCGCGTAATTGCCAATTGTTGACGACCAAAAATTAAGATGGCAATAAAGGCTATTAATCCAGTTATATCGGAGAGTAAGTTTTTCCAACCATCTTGACTTTCATAACCCGCTTCTTTAAATAATTCCTCGACCTGTTCCCGAAAGGTTTCTTCTGATTCATGTCCTACTTTTGCTACTCCTAAAACGTGCTTGATTTCTTGTATTTCTTGAAGTCTAGCAAATTCCCTGAGATATTTTTCGCCAATTTCCTGAGAAATATAAACTTCTGATATTTTCGCTCTATCCACACCCAAATAGTTTAAAATAGGGCTAAAAATAAAGTTTCTACTAATAACCTGCACCAAGAGAGGAACTAAAATAATAATCAGGATAAAACGAATAGCAATACGTTGCTGTTGTCGCAGGGTACGGAGTTGTTTAATAACGGTTTGTTCGTATTCTGGGGTTAATTCTTGTTGGAAGTTAAAAAATTTATTACTGGTTGCAGGAGAAATTATCTGGTTGTCTTTATCCCTGGGGTTATCACTGGTGAGATTGGTATTAGGCAGATTTGGGGTTTGATTATTCGGTAATGGGGGCAGCAATTCCCCTAAATCTAGGCGATATTTACCGATAATATCCTCGATCGCCTTTAAAGTCTCTAGTATGTTATTATTTTCTGGGTTAGTTTGCGGGTTAAGAAAATTACCCAGACGCACTTGAGTTAAATCGAGACGTATCTGGAACAATTCTCGCTCTAGGGTACTTTGAAAGTAATCATAAACACTTTTTCCTCCCACGGCAGCCGGGGAAATTTTTTGTCCCCCAAAATGTTTATCTTCGATCGCTTTAATTTTCAGCACCCTCTGATAAGCTGATTCTAAGGCCACTAAAGAGCGTCTTTCTACCCATTGATTAACTCGATTCCAAGGCACGGCTATAATCCTCGCTTTTCTGTCATCACAATCACCACGGTAAGCTATCAGCGTTGGCTAGATCTCCACGTTAGAGAAATATCCATAATATTACATTTTGAGCGCAGGTGATGCACTCCCACCATTGAGGAAATACAACGTTTCTCATCAAAATATTGTAGGGGCGAATTGCATTCGCCCTCTTTTACAGCGTTTCTCATCAAAATATTGTATAATCTAATTGGTTATTGACGACCGATGACTGACTCCCTAAAACGAAAACTTCCTAGCTCACCCTTAGGATAACTGATCTAATTAAACTTAGCAATAACTTTTAGATATTGAATGCTCCTCAACAAATAAACTATAGTTACTTTGAAAGATTTCAGGGGTAAATCTATTAGCCTGTTGCCGACAACTTTCTGGAGCAATTTTATCACCGTGATCAACAAAATAGTTAACCGCTGCTGCCAAAGATTGGGGATTTTGTTCCCCAAAAAGTAATCCTGTTCCCTGGGGAGAATTTTCCCGCAGATCTCGCACGGTTTCTAAAGCACCTCCTGCAGCAAATGCAATCACGGGAGTACCACAAGCTTGCGCTTCCACTAAAGCAATACCAAAATCCTCACAAGCAGCATAAATAAACGCTTTTGCTCTCGACATATATTCTGCTACTATTCGATCAGAAACCGCACCTAAAATCTGAATATTATCCCTGGCTAACTGTCGAATTAAAGCCATCTGAGGACCATCTCCAATAACCACTAGGGGTAATCCCAATTGATTAAATGCCTCCACAATTAAAGGGACTTTTTTATAACTAACCAAACGGGAGACGACTAAATAAAAATCTTCCTTTTTCTCGTGGTAGGGAAAACGCTCAATTTGTACGGGAGGATAAATAACTTTTGCCTCGCGTCGATAACAGCGCCAAATTCGTCTAGCGGTGTGGTGGGAATTAGCTATAAAATAGTCCACACGATTAGCAGAAATCACATCCCACTGACGCAAACCATGCAAAAGATAACGGGTGAAAATACCAGGTAATCCCTGTCCTAACTTACTATTAGCCAGATAGTCAAAAGTTAAATCCCAAGCATAACGCATCGGAGTGTGACAATAACAAATGTGAACCTGATCCGGTCGAATTAACACCCCTTTAGCCACACAATGGGAGGAGGATAAAATCACATCATAATCCTCTAAATTTAACTGCTCGATCGCCAGAGGAAGAAAAGGTAAGTATTTTTGTACGCCATTTCTCGCTTTCGGGAAATTTTGCAGAAAAGTTGTCCCGATCGAGCGACCATAGAGATAACTATCGGGATTAGTGGACTCAAAATCGATCAAAGCGTATAAATCCGCCTCTAGACATTGTAAAATCTCCCTAACCACTAATTCCGATCCCCCCGTCGCCTTTGGGGTTAACCACTCGTGAACCAGAGCGTACTTCATAGGATAATCAATAATCTCAGCCGTAATTATAGCAGTAAGGGATCGGCAGTTTAAGAGTTTACTTTCTGGCTTTCTCTTCCCCAAAATTACCGACCCATATCCGATTACGGTAAAAAACACTAGGAAGAAATTATTAAATTTTTCAAGAAAAATTGCAAAGTTTAGTAAAAATTACTAGCAAGATCAGATGATCGACTCCATAATGGGGATCGACGAAAAAATAGGCTTAAACCGATTGGGATCAAAAAAAACTAGCTTTATATACAAAAGATAACTAATTAACGAGGTTTGCTATGATCACCCTGCAACAAGTACGCTGTCCTAATTGTGGAAATTTTGCCGAAAGACAGCATATTTTAGAACACCATCTCGTTAGCACCGCCTGTTCTCACTGCGATTATCTGTTAGTTAGTTGCAGTCTCACGGGAAATGTACTAGAGTGTTATGCACCCGGTATTGGTTTAAGAAATTAACACCGCCCCCTAGCCGGATCGAAAATGTCTTGTCAAAATTAGAGTGAGAAGACAAAATCAAGGAGCTAAGTAGCTATGGGGGGTAATTTCTTCAAGGGAGCGATCGCCCTGGGGGTAATAGCGGGGATTATGGGATTTACCAATCCCCCCCAAGAACTTTACAGCGAATACGCCGCCGAAAAACTCCTCGCTCATGCCGACAAAATCGCTTGCGAGAAAATCAGTCTCTGTGACTCGATCGATTCTTTGCCAGTGGCAGCCAGAAATGTGATCAAAAATCAAATCTTAAAACCAGCGATCGAAACCTCTAGTCAACGGCAAAATTTAGGTGTGTTCAGTATTTACACCACAGAAGTACCGGGGGTAGCTAAAATTAGAACTCTTGGCGCTTTTGGACATTTCTTGACTTTCTCGGAGACTTAGGTGAGATTACTGCCAGCTTAACCGCTACCAGCTTAATAATGAGTTAAGATAATCATGTTAACCCGCGATTTGAGCGATAGAGTCGTCGAGAACACCGATTAATCCTGCCTAACCGTGTTTAATTTCCTGCCCATTCTCCGAGAAGCGATCGCCCGTTGGTGGTCTGAATTCACCCTCCAAACTAAATTAATGGCCGCGGCTACTTTAGCCGTTTCTTTGTTGATGAGTGGTTTAACCTTTTGGGCGGTTAACACGATCCAGCAGGATGTCCGTCTCAATGATACCCGTTTTGGCCGGGATTTAGGGCTGTTATTAGCCGCTAATGTCTCCCCTCTGATTGCTGAGGACAATTTAACCGATTTAGCCCGTTTTTCAGCCCGTTTTTATAGTAGTACCTCCAGTGTGCGTTATTTGATCTACGCTAACGAGGAGGGTGAAATATTTTTCGGTATTCCCTATTCTACCGCCGAAGTTAAGAACTCCCTGACGATCGAGCGTCGCATTCAATTGCCGGAAAATTATGGCGAAAATGGGGAAACTCCCCTCATCCGTCAGCATAAAACCCCCGACGGTGAAGTCACCGATGTTTTTGTTCCCTTAAATCATGAGGGCAAATATTTGGGAGTATTAGCGATCGGGATCAATCCTAACGCTATTGTGGTGGCTTCTTCTAATCTAACCCGTGATGTGACTATTGCCGTTTTTGTCTCGATCTGGGCTATGGTGATTCTCGGAGCGGTTTTTAATGCTTTAACTATCACCAAACCGATCAAGGAGTTATTAGTCGGGGTCAAAAATATTGCAGCGGGAAATTTTAAGCAGCGCGTTGATTTACCCCTGGGAGGAGAGTTAGGAGAATTAATTCTCAGTTTTAATGAAATGGCGGAAAAGTTAGAACGATACGAAGAACAAAATATCGAAGAAATGACCGCCGAAAAAGCCAAATTAGATACGTTAATGTCCACTATTGCTGATGGAGCAATTCTCTTAGATACTAATTTTCAATTATTATTAATTAATCCCGCAGCTCGGGAGATATTTGGCTGGGAAGATCGGGAAATTATCGGTCAAAATGTTCTACATCTTTTTCCTTCGGAGTTAACGGTTAGACTAACTAAACCTCTCTATCAAATTGCGGCAGGAGAAACCCTCCAGCCAGAAGAATCGGCTAATCAAAATCAGAAAAATGCTGTTACTGATCAGGAAAATAATAACTATTCCCCAGCAGAATTTAGATTATCTTTAACTAACCCGAAACCCCGGACAATTCGCCTTTTGTTAACTCAGGTATTCGATCAGCATCGGGAGAATGTCCGGGGAATTGCCATGACGCTACAGGATATCACTAGAGAAACAGAATTAAATGAGGCAAAAAGTCAATTTATCAGCAATGTTTCCCATGAGTTAAGAACCCCTTTATTTAACATCAAATCTTTTATTGAAACCCTGACAGAATTTGGTGAGGATCTCAGCGATACAGAAAAAAGAGAGTTTTTAGAAACCGCCAATCATGAAACCGATCGCTTAACTCGTTTAGTTAATGATGTTCTCGATCTTTCTCGGTTAGAATCCTCGCGTAACTATAACTTAGATGCGCTCGATATCGGACAATTAATCGAACAAACCCTAAGAACCTATCAACTCAATGCTAGGGATAAAGGACTAGAATTAAGCTCGGAAATTGAAGCCAATTTACTACCAATTTTAGGTCATTATGATCTACTTTTACAGGTATTAACTAATCTAGTCGGTAACTCCCTAAAATTTACTCCTGCCGGCGGTAAAGTGGTGATTCGTGCCTATAAAATAAGCAGAGATAATCCCCAAGAAACTCCCAAAATTCGCGTGGAAGTATCCGATACTGGTATTGGCATTGATGCCGAGGATCAAAGTGCCATATTTGATCGATTCTATCGGGTAGAAAATCGCGTTCATACTCTAGAAGGGACGGGATTAGGATTATCGATCGTCAAAAATATTATTGAAAAACACTATAGTCAAATTAATTTGATTAGTGAAGTGGGAATTGGCACAACTTTCTGGTTCGATCTAGATTTATATCAAGGCTTGATCGCCAGCAAGAAAATTAACGACGTGAGTTTATAAAAGCCAGGGCAATACTGCCCAAAATCAGGGTTAATAATAGCAATAATCCCTTATTCCTGAGACACCAATTTTTAAAAACCCTAGGGAGAGGGAGAGGAGGAATTTTTTCGGCTATTATTTGGCTATTTTTGTATAAAGTGCAGCTGGTAGCGTAGGGACGTTGGGGAAAATTACAGCTATCATCGCCATGGTAGAGACAAGTTTGACATAAAAACTCGCCCGTGACAGCTTGATGCAGGGTCATGCCGGGATGACCATAGGCCTTTAAAATATTAGCACAGTAGGGACATTGCAAGGCTTGACTATCGACCTTCTGCTGACAACGAGGACAGGTAATCATAATCGCTAAATTTTCCCTTTGAGGATTGTCATTGCTAAGGTAGATCCCCCCGCCTATCGGCACCCCCCTTATCAAGGGTAGATCCCCCCGCCTATCGGCACCCCCCTTATCAAGGGGGGCAGGGGGGATCGAACCCAAAATCTATCTTCAATTTAATTATAACCAGCTACTTAGCAAAACCCCCTGGCTTTTTCTGGTTATTTGACTAAATAGCTGCGCCATTGTGAGGCAACTTCTTCCAGTAAACGCCAAGTTTTACCCTCGATCTGTCTTTGTAAATAAAGATCAAAATTGTTGTGTTGTTTGGTATCTTTTTGATGGGGCAATCGCAGAGTTAGATCGTAATCCCCCTGCAAGTGATAAGCGGGTAACTTGCCCACATAAATCGGTTCCAGACTGGTGACATTAATTTTAGCAATTTTTACCTGCGGCTCCTCGATCTGTAAAGATTGACTAAGACGATCGGATGTGTGACGAAATTGTAATAAAAGGGCTTTAGTGACGATTTCTCCAGGGGGGGCAAATTCTTGGGGGGGAGTGACACTACCACAAGCAGTTAGGAAGACAAGGAAAATACTGGTTAAAAAACCGAGAAAACGACGCATAGAATGATATTTTGAAAAAGAATGGCAGCGGGTTAAGAAAGATTATGACTCAACCAAACGAGCGAGAGAATTTCAGCCAAGCAGAAACGGTGATCCGACTACAAGAGGCGATCGAGCAGTTAAATTCGATCGTTTCCCAACTTAACACGGGAACGGGGACAGTGTTACCCCCAAAAGTTGCCGTTGATAATCTTCTTAACTCAACGCAACAGTTAGCCGCTGCTTTAAAACCAGACGAATTTGCAGGAGTTGAGCAAAGTTTAACCCCAGATTCTCCCATCGAAGCAGTCGAGGGAATCGACGATATTTTACCGGATTTCGAGCAGGTGGAAGGGTGGTGGACGGCAATTTTGAACAAAATTCGCCGACTTTTACCGGCAGGAATTAGCGAAAAAATTCCCGATTGGTTAATCACCGGCTTGTTAACAGGAAGTTTAGTCACTATCCTCTTAGTAGCCGTGATCAGTTTACCGAAAAATCCGGCGGAAATTGCCGAAAATATGCCCGAAGTTATCCCTAGTCTCCCACCGGCAGCCGGGGAAATTATCGAAACTCCCCCAGAATTAACCGCACCAGAGGCACCGATTCCCGTCCCGATTACTAAAGCAAAACCACGATTAACTCCCGAACAAAGTTTAGTCGCAGCTATTCAAGAGGAAATTACCAATTTAACTACTCGTTATCCCGTCGGGATTATTTCTACTATAGAAGCGGACTTTTTGGCTAGTCGTCTAGTAGTTGTTTTGGGCGATAATTGGTATAGTCTCGATGCATCACAACAGGATAAATTGGCTAATTCGGTTTTTCAACGTTGCCAAAGTCTCGATTTTCGGCGCTTGGAAATGAAGGATAACGAAGGAATTCTCCTCGCTAGAAGTCCCGTTGTCGGCGATCAAGTGGTAATTGTCAATCGCACTCAATCCACCGCTGCCATCTCCTCCGGTGAGTAGTTTTCAGCGCGGGGGGAGGGAGTTTCAAGACAGCCTCAAGAATTCTCGCCAACCAGTCCGCTTTTTTCCCTCGCTGGTTAGATATCTGAATATACACAAAGATTATTGATCCCTGACTTAACGGTGTTATAATTAGCTAGGTAAAATTTTGTAACGATTCTTAATCTTGAACCTACCCGATAGTCAATGCTTCCCCCCGTCCTGGGTGGACGCGGCAATTTTGGTGCGAGACAAATTGCTCCGATCCGACCCAACTGCTTTAAACTTTTCTAGGGTTCCCATAACCGCCAAAATTTTGCCCTAACTACCCGGAATTAAGAGATTTCAGATTATACCATGAACTCTGTTATTCGTCAACAGCGAGCGCTGATCACCGGAGCCAGTAGCGGCATCGGCAAAGAAACCGCCCTCGCTTTCGCCAAGGCGGGAATTAATCTGGTTTTAATCGGTCGCGATCAGCAAAAATTGGCAACCGTGGCGGCAATGGCGGCAGATTTAGGCGTATCAGCCCAAGCTTACCCCTTAGATTTGGCAGATATCCCGGAAGTAGCTCCTAGGATCGCTAAAATCGCCCAAGAATCTGGACCGATCGATATCCTGATCAATAATGCTGGCATGGGTTACACAAATCCCTTAGCTGACACACCTTTGTCAGACTGGCAGCGGGTGATCGACCTGAATTTAACCAGTGTTTATCAGTGCGTGCAGGGGATTTTACCTGCCATGCGTCAACAGGGAGGAGGCACGATTATTAACGTTTCCTCGATCGCCGCCGATAATTTTTTTCCTGATTGGGGGGCCTATAGTGTCAGCAAAGCGGGATTAGTGGCATTTTCTCGCATTCTAGCGATCGAGGAGCGGGCTAACGCCATTCGCGTCACGATTATCACCCCCGGTGCTGTCAATACTCCCATCTGGGACAGCGATAGCGTCAAAGCAGATTTCGATCGCTCGGCCATGTTAACCCCAGATATCATCGCTCAGGCCATTCTGCAAGCGGTGTTACTGCCTAAACAGGCCGTAGTGGAAACGATGACCATTATGCCCAGTGCGGGGGCATTATAACCCGAAATACTTCTATTTATCAATCAATTCGCCTACAGGCATCTTCATTATGACCATAGCTTCTTCTAACGGTTTAAACGGTAATCTAACCGACGCTATCCAAGCACGCGTGACCACTCGCCCTGATCGCAACACCCACAATGGCAAAACCGCTCAAATTCATCCAACTTGCGACGAAAACAAAGAACAGATGATGGATGCGGTCAGAAATATCCTGATCTCGGTGGGAGAAGATCCCGAAAGAGAAGGTTTATTAAAAACCCCCAAACGGGTGGCCGAAGCGATGCAGTTTCTCACCCAAGGCTATCAACAATCCCTAGAAACCCTCGTTAATGGTGCGATCTTCGATGAAGGTCATAATGAGATGGTATTAGTGCGCGATATTGACTTCTTTAGTCTCTGTGAACATCATATGTTACCCTTCATGGGGCGGGCCCACGTTGCCTATATTCCTAACCAAAAGGTGGTCGGATTAAGTAAATTGGCCCGCATTGTGGAAATGTATTCCCGTCGTTTACAGGTGCAAGAGCGCCTCACCCGTCAGATTGCCGAAGCGATTCAAGAAATTCTCGACCCCCAAGGGGTTGCGGTAGTCATGGAAGCAACCCATATGTGTATGGTGATGCGCGGGGTGCAGAAACCGGGATCTTGGACTGTCACCAGCGCCATGTTAGGAGTCTTCCAAGACGAGCAGAAAACCCGCGAGGAGTATCTTAACCTGATCCGTCATAAACCCAATTTCTTCTAGTCAGGGAAATGGGGGAATTCAACTAAAACCCCAACACCCTAAAACCCCAACACCCAAAACCTTCTAACTGATCACTGATCACTGAATTTTTGCAGTCGCTCTAACAAGAGGGCGACTTTTTTGAGGTCTTTATCACCAGGCGATCGCTCAACGCCGCTAGAGACATCAATGCCATCGGGGTGCAGCCGAGTTAAAGCTTCACCAATATTATCGGGGTTGAGTCCTCCAGCGAGAAACCAGGGCAAGGGGGGCGAAAAACTGGCTAAAGCTTGCCAGTCTAAGGTATGTCCCGTACCGCCGAGTAATTGGGGATGGTAGGCATCTAAAAGTAAAGTATCGACGCTATTGAAGTAAATTGTCGACTTTTCCCAACTTTCTCTGTCTTTAATCCGCAAAGCTTTGATAATTTCCCGGTCGGGTAATAATTGCCGCAACCTTTGGCAATATTCGGGAGATTCTTTACCATGTAACTGCACACTTGTCAAGGGGGTTTTAATAATTATTTGCTGAATAATTTCCAGTTGCTCGTCGGCAAAAACCCCGATAAAATCGATTTTGTCGGGTATTGCGGCAATAATAGCGTTAATTTGCTCGATGTTGACGTAACGAGGCGAACTCGGTACGAGGATAAAACCTAAGGCCGTAGCTCCTAAATTGGCGATCGCTCGCCCCTGGTCTGGTTGGGTAATGCCGCAAATTTTAATTCGCATTTAATCTTATTCGCAAAACGTTACAAAAACTGTTAAGTATTCAAACAAAAAACAGTTTCGGGTCAAGAGCTTTTTATAATGCCCTGTGATTAACAAAATCTTATCAAGACTGGAGTGCCAATGATCCCTTCCACCTTACTTTTAGCCACCGCTCAAACCATTCCCTGGAATTTATCCGTCGGGATTACCATGACCTTAGCTAACCTAGTAGCCTTCGTTATCGGTTATTTTGCCATCCAAAATACCGGGGCTGGCCCTGCTTTACCCTTGCCGCAGTTAGCCTCGAAAAAAAGCTTCGGTCTGCCGGAATTATTGGCTACCATGAGTTTTGGCCATATTCTCGGTGCGGGACTGGTTCTCGGTCTTTCTAATGCGGGCATTCTCTAATCAGTAATCAGTGACCAGTAAACCTCAGAGAGAGGAGCCAGTAGTCAGGAGAACTAAGCATAAAGAGATTTTAGGCGACTTCATCCCTATTTTTCCCATTTTTGAACTCTCAAAAATTAGGGCTTGCTGAATAAATCTAAAAACCTTGTTGGGTAAAACTTTTAGACCTTTTTGAAATCCAAAAGTAATGGATATGGGAGTGATCGGGGGAAAATTTAGGCACTTTTTCCCTGAAAATTAGGTAATTGGTCACCTCAAAACTGGTAAAACCCCACACCCGTTCGGACCTCGGCGTGAGACTTCGGCGTGAGACTTCGGCGTGAGCTCAGTCGAACGCTCAGTCGAACGCTCGGTCGAACGCTGAGCTCACGGCCGAAGCCCACACCCTGCCCCCAGGAAAAACTTTTTCAGCAAACCCTAGATAGATGGTTTCCCAGTTCTAAACGGTGCAGTAATTGCGGGTATATTGCTGAGAAAATGCCGTTAAATATTCGAGAATGGGACTGTCCAAGCTGTGGGACACATCATGACCGAGATATTAACGCCAGTAAAAATATTTTGGCGGCAGGGCTTGCGGTGTCAGTCCGGTTCGCGACCATAAGACCAGAACAGAGTAAATCTGGGGCGGCAGGTGCGAAAAATCCTTCGGGACCCCAATCCGTGAAGCGTCTGAATGGAAACATACCCAAACAACATCCGTCCGCCACAATATTTCTCCGATAACGCCCCTAACGTAGGGGTGGATATCGGGGATTGTCCTAGCCTGCATTATTCACCAACTGGCAAAAACCTGATTGTGAGGACATCTCAAAAAACAGACTGTTTTTCAGCCAGATCGCTAGATGAACTTCTTGCCAAGGCTTTCGAGGATTTTCCAAAGTCTTCATGAATAATGCA
>NZ_JADBUN010000189.1:0-20713 GCF_020245625.1 Microcystis sp. M049S2
CTTTCCGAAAGTCCTTGACTTGTTTCAGTTTTTCTATTAAGCTCAACATATATTTAAAAGGTTGGCGGTCACTTATCATTTTACCTGGCAGTGATCGCTTTTACTTTTGATATTCTGATGGGAGAATGAAACAGCCCTACCTTGATAAGGGGGGTGTCTGACAACTTTTAACGCCTACCTACTTAATCAGAAAAATTACTTAAAAAACTCTGTGTATCTGTGGTGAACAATCAATTACTCAATCGACACTTTAGACATCTTCCACTATTGTTGCCATTCCTTCTCGACCAACTTCTCCTAACTTTTCTCCCCAAACCTCCCAGCAATCTTCACAGGATTTTCCTACTCGTTCTTTGACGTTAATTCGGTAATAAAAATTTGTTTCATTATCTCCCACTAATTCCCCCGTAAATATTTCCCAATTGGGACTAACTAACAGCAGTAGTTCGTTAATTGGATCATAAATATCTACCTCTGGATGAGCTCTTTCGGCAATTCGTCTTAACTTGATATCTAGCAGATACATAAATTTAGGTTCACAGCAGGAATTGACCATCAGCCACAGACAATCTAGCACCTCCACTCGGTAATTAACCCACGCAATTGTAGAGTTAAAGGACAAATATGGCAGGAGTTTATAAGATAGAAATATCTGAAAGTGAAGCAGAACTCAAGGAACTGCCTAGACAAAAAAAACTGGTTCGGGAAAAGAAAGAATACAACTATTGTACTTATTAAAGACAAAAAAGGCAAAAACGGTGACAGAAGCTGCGGAAATGCTAGGAAGAAATAGAGTCACTGTAGAAGATTGGTTAGGAAAATATCTTCAAGGGGGAATCGAAAAATTAAGTAGCTGGTTATAATTAAATTAAAAATAGATTTTATGTTCGATCCCCCCTGCTCCCCTTGATAAGCTATCCCTTATAGGGATCTTTCTTAACAATTTTTTCAGTAAGCACTTCAACCCTTATCCTGACTTGATTTCAGTTTTTTCCTTGTCAGTAAAGGTGTCAACAAGGAATATTACAGATTGTTAACCGAGTCTTGAAAGCCTTGTGCTACAAAGGTTTGAAATGTTAAGAAAGATGTGACTAAAGGACAGTTAATAAGGGGGGCATCTGATGATTTTTAACGCCTGCCTACTTATTATCTAAAAAAGTCAGTATAGGAAGACCAAGAGCTAAAAGTCATGACTCGTAAAGTAATTGCCTCAATTACAGGATGGGCTTATATTCTAGAGGCTTTATCTGTCGCCAACGTTTAGAGGATTAGTGTTATTTACCCCATAAGCAATACAGTCACAGTCAGTTTTTTTTCGATTCTAAATTAATATTTCTTATGGCAATGACTAATTACGAAAAATCTTGACTTCTGACAAAGTAAAAGAGTTTTGTGGACACCAAGAGTTGAGTTAAAAATTGTGGGCAGACTTTTATTTTACTAATCCTTATCATTCTTGGGAGATGGGAGAGGGGATTAAACGAGCATAATAAGGGACTATTAAGAGAATTATTTCTCAAGGAAAAGAATTTTTAAATCGTTAAGCCAGAGGAGATGGAAAGGTCTGTAAACTTAATTAACAATCATCCTCGAAAATCTCTTGACTATCGTACCCCGAATGAGGTATTCTATGGAGGTATATCAGACAGTGATGCAATTTAGACTTGAGTTAGCCACTTTTTCTTGAAAGTTGAAATAAGTGATGGACATTGTCAAACCATTTTTGCCCGTAACAATGACTGGATTGTCAATACCGCTCGGTTGAAATCTCACCTCGGCAACTTGTTTGCCATTCTAGTTTGGTATGAAAAACTCACTGGTGCTGGCTCTAGCGGCACATCCGACTTCGCCGCCAAAATTGAAGAGTGAGGCGGCCGAATTGCGATCATTAATCCCACGACGCTTGAGAGCGAAGGAGAATCAAAATGTCTGTTCAAGAAATTCTCAGCAAAACTGGTCCACGCAAACTACTTGCCTTAGATGGCGGTGGTATTCGTGGGATTATAACAATTGAAGTCTTGGCGAAGATCGAAAGTCTTCTGCAAGAAAAATTAGGAGCCGATGATAAGTTTTTGCTGGCGGACTATTTCGATTACATCGCTGGGACAAGTACGGGGGCAATTATTGCCTCTTGTTTGTCTTGGGGGATGAGAGTTAGTGAAGTGCGCGAATTTTACATTAACCAAGGCGAAAATATGTTTGATTCGGCGAGTTTGCTAAAACAATTTCAGTACAAATTTGAAGATAAAAATCTCGCACAAGAGCTTCGGGAAAAATTTCAGGAAAAAGATGGCTCTGTTGCCACCCTGGGTAGTTCGCTACTGAAAACCTTGCTCCTGATGGTCATGCGTAATGCCACGACTGATTCGCCATGGCCAATTTCCAATAATCCTTATGCTCGTTATAACGATCCCAGCCGTCCTGACTGTAACTTACAATTGCCCCTCTGGCAGTTGATTCGTGCAAGTACAGCCGCTCCCACCTACTTTCCACCGGAGGTAATTGAAGTAGAAAAGGGTGAGCCTTTTGTGTTTGTTGATGGGGGAATTACATCTTTCAACAATCCAGCCTTTCAACTTTTCCTGATGGCTACGACTAAACCCTACAAACTAAATTGGCCCGTTGGTGAAGATAAAATGCTTTTAGTGTCTGTTGGAACAGGCATGACCCCTAGTGCCAATAAAAATCTTAAACCGGGAGAAATGAATCTTCTTTACAATGCTGGAGCGATCCCCTCTGCTCTGATGTTTGCCGCGCAGAATCAGCAAGATATGCTCTGTCGTATTTTTGGCAAATGTCTTGAGGGCGATATCATTGACCAAGAGGTTGGCAACATGATTGACATCAACGCGCCTGGGGGAGAGAAATTATTTACATATATGCGCTACAATGCTGACCTTTCTCATGAAGGATTATCGGCATTGGGATTGACGCAGATCAACCCAGCGGATGTTCAGAAGATGGATGCTGTTGACAAAATTAAAGAGCTTCAAGCTGTGGGTAAGGCGATCGCAGATCAGAAGGTAAAAAAAGAACATTTCGTTAATTTTCTGTGATGACTGAAGTTCCCTGCAAATGAATCAGCAGCAGGTCTCATCTAATGTCATATCAAATCCGTGTAATTATGGTCAATCAACCGGATTTGATATTATTTCTGAGATTCAATATCTTGGCAAAGAGACTGATATTGATCGCTGCGAGACCGATTCTTGTCATCATTCTTTACATTAGGATTATTCTCCCAATAACTACGAACCCAATCGCAACTCCTATCCGCCAGCTTATCCAATTCCACTAGCTCCAGATCCTTAAGCTTCAGCTCTCGATTCCACAGAATTACCGTACCATCAGTGCTAGCTGATGCTAACAAAGAATCACCGTTAGAATTTCTAGGGCTAAAATTAACAGCCGAAACAAAACCATTATGCCCATTAAGGGTTGCAAGCCATCGCCATGGCTCATCTTTCTCATTTTGTTTTTTCCAAAGTTTCACAGTTTGATCCTGACTTGCTGTAGCAAGTATCTGACCGTTAGGGCTAAAACTTACATCTAAGACCTCGCCTTCGTGACTGTAAAGAGTTTGGACAACTTCCCATTTCCCATCTTGTTTTCTTTTTTTCCAAAGTTTCGCGGTCCGATCATGACTCGCTGTAGCAATGGTATGACCGTCAGGGCTAAAAGTGACAGCCAAGACCTCGCCTTTGTGACCGTAAAGAGTTTGGACAAGTTTCCATGTCCCATCTTGTTTTTCCCAAAGTTTCACAGTCTGGTCATTACTCGCTGTGGCAAGTATCTTATCGTCAGGGCTAAAAGTGACAGCGGAGACTTTGCCTCCGTGACCGTAAAGAGTTTGGACAAATTCCCATTTCTTATTTTGTTTTTTCCAAAGTTTTACGTTAGAGTCGTCACTAGCCGTAGCCATGATTTGGTCTTTAGGGCTAAAAGTGACAGCCAAAACTCCGCTTTCGTGACCGCCAACCCTTTTGTCAAGAGTTTGGACAAGTTTCCATGTCCCATCTTGTTTTTCCCAAAGTTTCACAGTTTTATCCTGACTCGCTGCGGCAAGTATCTTATCGTCAGGGCTAAAAGTGACATCCCAGACCGCTTTTTTATGCTCCGTGAGGGTCTGAAGCAACTTACCATCCCGTTGCCAAAGCTTTACAGTGTTATCCCGACTTGCAGTGGCGATAGTTTGACCATCATGGCTAAAACTTACGTCAAAAACCCAATCGCTATGTCCAGTTAGGGAAGGTATGGGATTTGAGCTAATGTTCCACAGTTTTACAATCTCGCCCACCAAACTTACAGAAGCAAGCATATTATTGTTAGGGCTGAAACTAAGGTGCCTAACCCCATCTGTATTCCCACTTAAGGTTTTTATCAAGCTTCCGTCATTGGTATTCCAAAACAGTATATTCTTGTCGTATCCAGCAGAGGCAAGCATCTGATCCTTTGGGTTGAAACTAACGCTTAGAACCCCATCTGTATGCCCTCGGAGCGTTCGGATTAATTTGCCATCATCTCGCTGCCAGAGTTTTACTGTCTTGTCCCGACTAGCAGTAGCAATCATCTCGCCGTTGGGACTGAAACTCACGTCCCAAACCTCATCGCAATGACTCACTTGCTTAAAGGTCTCGCAATCCTTCTCAGTCAAGGAATTATCAATTAAGGTTGTCAATAATTTTCCGTCTCGATTCCAGAGTTTCACAGTTTGATCCTTACTAGCAGTAGCAATCATCTCGCCGTTGGGACTGAAACTGACAGCCAAAACCTCATCGCAATGACTCACTTGCTTAAAGCTCTCGCAATCCTTCTCAGTCAAGGAATTATCAATTAAGGTTGTCAATAATTTTCCGTCTCCATTCCAGAGTTTCACAGCCTGATTCTTCCTAGCTGTAGCAATCATCTCGCCGTTGGGACTGAAACTAACAGCCAAAAAATCATTACCATGACTCACACCCCTCTCATTATCAACCAAGGGTTTGATGTCCTTATTCTCAATACTCTTCTCATTTAATCTCCGGAGTTTAACTGTATCTTTTTCACTGACAGCAGCTAATATCTGACCATCACGTCCAAAATTTGCACCGATGAATTCAGATTCAGATGTATTTTTATCTACTTTCCACTCTTGGGGTTTCTTCCCATCCAGATCCCAAAGCTTAATTGTGCCATCTGGACTGTAAGTAACGAAAGTCGATCCATTAGGGCTGAAACTTACCTTAGAGAAAGAATTCCCTTCTTCTGATAATCGTCCCTTTTCATTAACTCGAACTAGCCCAATTTCAAGATATTTCTCAATGTCCTGACGAAGTTCTTTTTCGGTTTTATCGTCAAGAAACCATCTTAAGGTCAAGCTATTTTCAGCCTTCTTAAGATTTCTAAAAGATCTTAAGCCGTCAATAAGAGAATCAAAATATTCTTGGGAAACCAAGTGTGCATTTGATGAAGCAAGAATTGCTTTAGTCTCACTGATTGCTGCTTGCGATCGCTGATATTCAGCCAAAATCAATAATCCAACAAATATAAAGGCTAAACTTGCGACTCCAGTGGTTATTAGCTGCCACCTCTTTATATCCCGCTTATGTAGGTATTCCTTCCTCAATTCTTCTTGCTTATGTAGGTATTCCTTCCTCAATTCTTCTTGCTTATGTAGGTATTCCTTCCTCCACTCTAAAATTGCTGGGGCTAGTTTGTCGTGAAAAATCTCATAGCGCTCCACATTAGGTTTTTCAGACGATGGTCCAACTGAGCGCAAAATTCGCTGTTCCGGGCTAGAAAGTTTCCGTAGCAACTCTTCAAGTTTCTGTGTTTCAACCCCCCCTTTTTCTGCCAGTTCTAGAGCAGGATAGGTAATCTTTGTTCCTCCTGGAGTGACTAGGTATTCAAAGACTTGCGCTGCAATATTCTTTTCCTCCCTTAACAGGGGTTCCATCCGTTCATTGAGGTGTTGCTTGAGGATATTTTCTGCCTCGCCCAGTCTCTTAAAAGTCTCTAGCCGCAGGCAATCCGAACCGATTTTCATCTCTTCTTTCCATAGGCGTTCCATCACCAATTGCAGGTAAGAAGTTTCAATTGCTGTCGATGGACGGTCATGTCCACCTTTTCCCGATTCAACGAAAAAGACTTTGCCGACTTTGACTTGTTCTAATACTTCCTGAACTAATTCTGTTTCAATGCCAATAGATTTTTCCCCTGCTTTCAGGCGTTGGTTAAATACTCCCAGGGGTTTCCTGATGGCATCCACGGCCGACTCTTCATCCAGGTGGGGGATGCGTAAATAGTTGCCGAACAAGTTAGAGATGCGTCCCTTGAAATGGTCAAGTTTAGCCAGGGTATCTTCCCGCAAAGAAATTAGGAAATTGACAGGCAGACCAGACTCATTGATGGCACGGGGAAATTCAAAGGCGAAGGTCCCTTCTCCATCTTCATGGGAATGGTACTGAAAATACTCCTCAAACTGATCGAGGATGATCAATAACTTACCGCTGCTTCTCTCTGGGTCAGTAACCAGTACCTTTGCCCAATTTTCTAAAGTTTTTGCCAGTGAAGTCCCTGGTTCTGGCACTTCAACTGCTGGTAGGATTTTTTTGACATCTTTCTCAACTTTTTGCACTAATCCAGCCACTGGCTCGTCGCGCCAGGCACTGAAGACGACAACGGCAAATTCAGGCTGGCCAGACTCCTTCAAGTTTTTCTGGGCGAGTTGGCGCAGGTGATGGGCCACCCCCGCTCGCAGGACGGAAGTCTTGCCCACACCGCTCGTACCATAGAGTATGGTCAACCGCGAAACCATTAGGTTATCGGTGATAATAGCAGACCACTTTTCCCTTCCGAAGAAGAAATCTGCCTGCTCTTCTAAATAGGGCATCAGTCCTTGATAAGGACAATCTGGAATCTCTTGATGATTGTTTGGTGAAAACATTTTTTTTCGGGATTCTAAATCTTAAGTTAGTTTGAATAAATATCAAGGCAAGTAACTAAATACGGAGGAAAACCAGCGTTTTTCATCCCTCCATTGCTGCCACAATCTCGTCGCAAATCTCGTTCAATATTCTGTCTTGCTCTGGTGTGGGAAGAAGCACTAACGGCTGCGAAACCTTATGAGCTGCTTGCAGATCTTTAAGTGCTGTATATTTGTACCCGCAGGAATTCACCAAAACCCAGATGATCTTAACGCCTTCCTTTTCAGCGTCTTTGAGTAAAGATGGCAGTTCTTCTTTTTTAATAAAGTCAGATGCCAAGAAATTCTGACTTACCAGTAAGACAGCTACTTTAGCGGATTTTAGAGCTTCTTCAATTTTGTCTCTCCACTTCTCTCCTGGCTTGATTTCTTCGTCAGTCCAAGGTTTTGGTATTGCCCCTGCATCAATAGCTGGAGTGAGGACTGTTAAGAGTTTGTTCAACCATTCTGTGTCATTATGGCTGTAGCTGATAAAGATTCGATCTCGTTTAGTTTCAACGGGTTCAGGAGAGGGGCCGTTGTGGATGACCTTATTTGGTAGCTTCTGGATCATATCACTTAACTTGGCAATATAATCCTCTAAAGATTTCGAGATAGGCTCCTGACCAGTATATTTCAGCCAAAACTCCCAATCGAACCTTTGATAATTTGATTGAATTGTCCACCAGCTTTCCTTGGCTTTGGTCAATATTTGATCTTCCCAGATTCGATAAAGAATTACTCTTAGATTCCAATAACTTGGGCTATATCCCATGAATAAAATATGGTTTTGGTCGAGTATATTTGATAGTTGCAGAGGCATCAATTTCCTCAGATCCCTGTGAGCTAAATAATCAATATAATGGTCTTCAGTTACGATTAAATTGTCTCCAATAGCTCCGTAGAATTTCAGAATTACTGGGTATAGCTCAAGTGAAAGTCCTCGATCTTGATACTCATTTGGCTTGTCAATCACAACTGGGGAACCTTCTTCAACTATTTGTCCCGCACCTGCCAATCTAAACTTTTGATGGACAAATCGACCACTGTTTTCTCGCCCTCTGTAAGAGACTAAATCAAACTCTTTTGCAGCTTTTTTAAAAGCATATTCCAGTGTGTTATCGAAGCAAGTCGTTACGAGTAATTGGTAGGGATGAGGGTAGTTCTTCTTCTTGAGGCATTCCGGCAGTCCTGCCAAAAACTGATGCAGGGAATTAGGGGGATAATCAGCTTCAAAGATTGGTCCCAAGGTTCCTGGAAGAATATCTTTGCTACCCCCCAGCAGATCGATGTATTGGGACACCTGCTGGAGTGCCATTTTCTTGATTGAATCTGTCTTGAGCGGACATCCCTCCGGTAAATCTTCGATGTGTTTTTCTGTGAGAGGACACCGAACAACGTCGCTATAAATATGTTCAGAAATTTTGTCTAAATAGAGCGCCAGTTCAATATTAGTGGGAGGATAATTAGGTTCTCCGAGAGGATTGCTATCAACAATCCAATTTTCTAGTTCTCCCTTATCATTTTTTCTGCGTCCACACAAATTGATCTCATCCCCAAGGAAGAAAACGACTTTGCCTTCAGTAATTGCCTTGACTACGCTATTACAGTGTGAGTTAAATACCAGCGGTGAGGGTGAAGAAACCATGATGTCGACCTCTGTAACCTTTGAACCTTAGGAATTCTGATCGAGAAACTCCTATTACATAATACACCTCCTTGGCAGTCCAGGGTAAGCGCATCTTAACAATACTTGACAAAATGAACTTTATATGGTTTGCCTACCCACGATTTAGGCATATTTGAGGAGAATTTGCCATCGCAATTGTTAAGCAAAAATCCACCGAATAAGTTGAGTTCGTAACTATTCTGATTGACTGGTATCATTTGAAATCTCTACAGGACAAGCGGATCACAAAATTGACCAAAGATGCGCTTGCCCTGACCTTTGGAGTGGTGTTATTGGCTTATAAGTAGCTGGTTATAATTAAATTAAAAATGGATTTTAGGTTCGATCACCCCTGCCCCCTTGATAAAGGGGGTGCCGATAGGCGGGGGGATCCGCCTTAATAAGGGGGATGTCTGACAATTTTTAACACCCACCTACTTAGCATCAAAATCTCTGTTTATTTTAATAATAATAAACGCTGGGGAGATAAAGTAACAGTCCAAGGCAAAGCTTGCTCCTTAATTTCTAACCATTTATCCTTATATAACTCTGCTTGGATATGAAAATCTCTGTCATGGTTGGAGGGTTGATTAAGTTTCAGATAGAGAGTCACTCGATGGGGTCCTTCAATGGCATTAGCCAACCAACAGGGAAAAGTATTAATATCGCCTAAATCTCGACCAAAAATAATTTGATGGGCACGAATTCCCGTATAGGCTAAATAGTCGGGAATTCCGGGGATGGTGTGTAATTTAACATCCCAATCAATGGCTTTCAATTGTTGATTATTAATGATAATAGCACGGGAAAAATTCTTACAGCCAGTAATCTTGGCCAAACTAACGCTATCTGGTCGCTCAAAAATTTTCTGTTTAGAATTATTAGCAATTACCCGCCCTTTTTCCATAACTAATAAATTCTCACATATTCGATAGGCTTCATCCATATTATGGGTAACAAAAATTGTCACGCCATCGTAATTACTTAAAGTTTTGATCATCTGACGTTCTAATTGAGCGCGTAGATGGGTATCAAGGGCAGAAAAAGGCTCATCTAATAATAAAGCTTCCGGACGACTAGCTAAAGCGCGAGCGATGGCGACTCGTTGCTGTTGTCCCCCCGATAATTGATGGGGATAACGGTTTTCCATGCCAAGTAACTGCACTAATTCCAATTGGTTGACAATCTGCTGTTTAATAACTTTTTTAGATAAGTTTTTGGGGAGACTAAAAGCGATATTTTCTGCCACGGTGAGATGGGGAAAAAGGGCATAATTCTGCACCACAAAACCGATACGACGCTGACGACTGGGGAGATTAATTCCCTTTTCGGAATCGAAGAGAATGCGCCCATTTAAGACAATACGACCCCTTGAGGGCGTTTCCACCCCAGCCAGCGATCGCAAAATCAGGCTTTTTCCCGAACCTGAAGCCCCTAATAGTCCTAATGGCTGATTTTGGCAGTTAAAAGTAACTGAGAGGTTAAAACCGGGTAAATGTTTCTCTATATCGACAAATAAGCCTATTTTATCCCTATAAAGGTGATTTTCAGCTGCTAAAAGGGCAAAATTGCGACCCTCCCAGGGTGGCAGCCAGTCCTCCATCTCGTTAGGTTTGCTTTCTCCCAGTCGTCCTAATTGCTGTTTGCGTTGACTTTGCCAGAGATTAACGGCGACAATTCCCGATAGAGAGATTAATATGATAATAAACACCCATATCCAAGCCTCAGTCATCGCTCCTGCTTCCACAGCGAAGAAAATCGCCATCGGGATAGTTTGAGTTTGCCCCGGAATATTACCCGCTAACATCAAAGTCGCCCCAAATTCCCCCAAAGCGCGGGCAAAAGCTAGGGTTAATCCCGCTAATACTCCGGGGAAGGAAAGGGGCAAAAGTAGGCGCCAGAATATTTTCCCTTCCGATGCCCCTAGGGTGCGGGCAACCTGCAAAAGACTGGCATCCACCTGTTCAAAAGCCCCGAGGGTGGTTTTGTACATCAGGGGAAAAGCTACCACCGTCGCGGTGATGATGGCGGCATACCAAGTAAAAACGACGCGAAAGTTAAATAGGTCTAATAACTGTCCTAATGGTCCGTTTTTGCCGAATAGGAGCAGTAAAATGAAGCCTAGCACCGTCGGGGGCAAGATTAAGGGTGCGACGAAAACTGCCTCGATTAGAGATTTCCATCGTCCGCGATAGCCTAACATCCAATAAGCGGCGGCAATACCGAGAAAAAAGATGATTATCAGGGCAATGGTGGCGGTTTTCAGGGATATCCATAGGGGGGAAAAGTCTGGCATTTTTCAGGGGTCAGGGGTTGGGTTTTGGGGTTTTGGGGTTTTGGGGTTTTGGGGTGTTGGAGTGTTGGGGTGTTGGAGTGTTGGGGTGTTGGGGTTTTAGTTGAAATTCCCCACTACCCCACTTCTCCACTTCTCCACTTCCCCACTTCTCCACTTCTCCACTTCCCCACTTCCCCACTTCTCCACTTCCCCTAAATTATCTGGCTATTCCGAAGCCGAATTTTTCAAAAATGTTTTTAGCGGCTGCCCTGGTGAGATATTGGGCGAAAGTCTTGGCAGCTTGCGGGTTTTTACTGGCTTTAATCACAGCTATGGGATAAATAATCGGAGAATGGAGATTATTGGCAGCCGTAGCCACTACTTTTACCCGGTCGGAAATTTTGGCATCGGTGATGTAAACAATGCCAGCATCGGCGTTACCAGTCTCTACGGCGGCGAGAACATTACGGACAGAGTTGGCAAAGACCAGTTTTGCTCTTATTTGCTCTAAAATGCCGAGATTTTTCAGAACTTCTTCACTGTACTGACCGACAGGAACGCTGCGCGGTTCACCCACGGCAATTCTTTTGACATTACTGTTAGTCAGGGAACGAAAATCGCTGATTTTTAGGGAGGAATTCTTGGGAATGATTAAAACTAGGCGATTAGTGAGCAGGTTTCTTCTGGTAGTTGTATCGATTAAACCAGCTTTTGCTAAAGCGTCCATTTGCTTAGTGGCAGCCGAGAGGAAAACATCGGCCGGCGCACCTTGTGTAATTTGCTGTTGCAAAGCCCCCGACGCACCGAAGTTATAGTTAACTTTAATGTTGCCATGGGCTTTTTCAAACCCCGGCTTGATTTCTTCTAGGGCCTCTTTGAGACTAGCGGCGGCAGAAACTAGAATTGTCTGGGTTTGTGCAGTGGCGATAGTAGAGGAAAAAAGGTTTATGTCTGGAGATAATAGGCAAATAAGGACAATTGAGCCGATAAAAGCCAGAAAATATCGTCTTTTCATCAAGATTGACAGCAAGCGATCGATATTTATACATCTATCACAACCAATCCACCGCCCAAAATCTGCATCTAGGGTTTGCGGCAAAAAGTTTTTCGTGGGGTGTGGGGTGTGGGGTGTGGGGAAGTGGGGAAGTGGGGAAGTGGGGTAGTGGGGTAGTGGGGTAGTGAGGAGAATACTGACTCCCGACTCCTAGAACTTAGGGAATCCTGTGAATTTTGAGGAAATTGGTGCCTTTAGTTTTCTGCATGGGAATTCCCGCCATAATCAGAATTTTATCGCCCGATTGCGCTAGATTTTTCTGAAGCAGAATTGATTCCGTTTGCTTTAACACATCCTCAAAGACGGACACCTGATGATCGAGAAGAATCGGGATCACACCCCAGACTAGATTGAGACGGTGATAGACTCGTTTATTGGGAGTCATGGCAATGACGGGAACCGAGGGACGTTCCTTAGAAGCCAGTAGCGAAGTGTAGCCAGAGGTGGTAAAAGTGACAATATAACGGAGATCAAGGGTTTGATCGATCGCCACTAAAGCCTCACTGAGAGCGTGAGTTTCATCGGACTGATTGGGGGGAACATTATCAAACTTCACATCCGCTTCCACATCATGGGCGATTTTGGCCAACATAGCCACAGCTTTGACGGGAAAATCTCCCACTGCTGATTCCCCCGATAACATCACCGCATCGGTTCCATCGATAATTGCATTAGCCACATCACTGGCCTCGGCCCGAGTCGGTCGGGGATTGTGAATCATGCTTTCTAACATCTGGGTGGCAGTGATGACGGGAATAGTTTTCATGTTGCAGAGTTTGATAATGCGTTTTTGCAACATGGGGACTTTTTCGGGACTTAATTCTACTCCCAAATCGCCCCGGGCCACCATAATGCCGTCACATTCCTCGACAATTGACTCTAAATTTTCGATCGCTTGCGGTTTTTCAATTTTAGCCATCACTGGCACATCCCCATGATTTCTCTCGGCTAAAAATGCCTTAATCGCCTTGATATCTTCTCCTTTACGAACAAAACTGAGGGAAACCCAATCAACCCCCTGAGAAAGACCAAATTCTAGGTCTTGTTTGTCTTTTTCGGTCATGGAAGGTAAGCGCAAATTGAGACGGGGTAGATTAACTCCCTTGCGACTTTTGAGAATTCCTCCCTCCAATACTTGACATTTTAGGTTTTTTCCGTTAATTTCAACGATTTTTAGCTCTAATAAGCCATCATCGAGGAGAATTTGCTCACCTAGCTGTGCTTCCTCGGCCAGATAGGGATAATCGATCGAAACGGTGTTCGGTTCTCCCCGATACTCATCCATGGGGACAAGGGTGAGATAATCGCCGTCGTTGATGGTAATGGAACCATTGGGGAGATTACCGACGCGAATTTTTGGGCCTTGTAAATCTTGCAGGAGAGTGATAGGATTGTCTAATTCTTGAGAAATTTGCCGTAAAAGGCTGACAACTCTCGCATGATCTTCGTAGCTACCGTGGGAAAAGTTTAGCCGCGCTACATTCATCCCCGCACCGATCATCTGCTTGAGGACTTCTGGCGAATTACTGGCAGGGCCGATCGTGGCTACGATCTTAGTTCTATGGGTAATAATTGACATGGAACCCTTACTAATCGATCTTGGGACGATTACATGATATTCACTTTAGGTTAACTAACGGTGAAGCGGAAAACAAATTAAGCTTTTCCACAGACTTGCAATCACTCCCGGTGGGTGCATCTCATTTTTGTAAATCTACTAAGTTAGGATTTTTAAGGGGAAACTCTTGGCTAAAGTCGGGCTTTACTTTCGATTTTATCACTTAATCCAAGCTTTTGGGGGGTTCTACCCCCCAAACCCCTAGGGCTGTTTCATTCTCCGAATCTAATTCTTTTTTTTGCTACCCTTAATAGCTTATGAGGTAAGCTAGGGAGTAGGGAAGTACAGGTTTTTGCTCTCATAGTGGGTTGATTCATGAATCAACTCTCATAGTAGGTTGATTCATGAATCAACCCACAAAGCACGACGTTTTCAGCTATATATTTCCGAGAAATCGCCTAAAAACGTTGCCAGATAAGGATTTGAGAGGGTGGTGATTCGGTAGTAGTGATGGCGGCTTAATCCTTTGCCAGCTGTGCATTGTAGTCATGGATAAAATACCAAAGGGTTCCCCAACGTGATTCTCCATTTTTTTAGAGAAAGATAGACTCTCTCTCACCAGCCGAGAAATCCTTTGTCGAAAGGTATTATTTAATCTTTCAATATGATTAGTTTGACCAGTTTCTTTCCCGACTGGTCGATGACGTTTACTGGGAATTACTGTCTTATATGACTCCCAAAAGTCTGTGTAAGCAACTGCACATTGTCGGTAAACGCCTGGTAAACTAGCCCAAAGTTTTTGGGATGATTGACGACTCCTATCTCCCAAATAGCAACCAATAATTTCTCTTGTATTTCTATCAATTGCCAGCCAAATATAGACTTTTATCGTCTTAGAAAAAACAAAAGACCACATTTCATCACATTCTATAACCAATTTACCTTTTGGTTTGTCCGAAACCTTTATTTGACGGGGAACAGCCGCCAGTTTATTGTTGACATAATTTTGTAACCATGACCAACTTACCCCTGTTACTCTAGCAATTCCTCGTAAGGAAATTCGTTCGAGCAGGAGTTTATCAATTAATTGTTTGGTTTCGTCAGAGACGGTTTTATTAGTGGGATTGATCACAAACTGGCGACCGCAATCTTTACACTGACGTTTCGGCTTGCCATTATGTGTAGAACCATTTTTGATGGTATGATAAGAACCACATTTAGGACAACAAGATGTTGAAGTTTGTGAATCTTTTGTCAGAAGACAATGTTCTAAATCTTCATCGTAATTTAACCAAAGTTTAATTATCCAAGAGAAGATATTGATAAAAATAGCAATCATAAAAAGCAAATCCCCAACATTTATCAAGCAATTATTTTTATTAGTAAATATTCTACACGACTCAGTCCAGATAAGCAAGATGGCTTACCACTACTACCGAATCACTACCAACAACTGGTAGAGGAAGCAGGTCATCAGGTCGTGTTTTTGCCAAAATACTCTCCTGATTTAAATGATATCGAACATGATTTTAGTGCATTAAAGAGGGCAAGAATGTATGCTCCTGTGGGGACACCCCTTGATGAAATTATTCGTACTTATTGTGTCGCCTAGGTGTCTCGTTCTTATTTGAAATAACTATATCTTGATTACTTTTGCAAGAGATCTATGGTTCTTCCGAACTTACACTGTAGAAAATTCCTCAAGCTCCCTCTCTGCCTGGCAAGTTTTTAAAGTTTATAAATATCAATCTGACGGCTCTTCGGTTTGTGTTATGCAATAGACTGGGGTTATAAGGGATGGAACCCTTATATAGAAAGGCATTTGGCGATTTTTGTCAATTGTTTTGGCTCTAGAGCGAACTAATCAATTAAGTCTCTTGCCAGATAAGGATTTAGTCGATTTATGCCCCCCTATCGAACCATACCAAGTAACGAAGAACCAATCTGACAAAAACTCAAAGCCTTAATATACAAGCTTTACAAGCATGAGTTGTTGATAGTTTTACATTACAGGTTCGGTAGAGCCATATCTATTGTAAATTTTTGTGAAGAAGTGCGGTCAGATCGAAGAATCGTCGCTAATCTCAGAGAAGAGTTCCATTATTTCAGCTTACTCTCAGGAATTTAGTTAGGGTTCGCTGAATAGTTAGGTACTACCCAAATTACGGAAATTAAGGGAATAAGGAATATGGATTTGTTTTTTCCATCATCTCGATTGATAACAGCGGCTGGTGACAGCCAGCAGGCTTGGAAGTTTACCTTGGTTTCAAGAGAATGGTTTGAACTACAGAACCAAGTACAAGCTATATTAGCTCTACCACTTGACCTTGGCGAATACGGGCAACGCTATGGAGATGCTTCGTCGGGTTCGCAGATGAAAGAGTGTTTTGATGCTATGTATGTCTTGCGAAACGTGGCATCAAAGTATGGCAATCCTAAAAGTCTCAGGGCTAGTATTTTTGAAAATCCTAATTTCCTAGCTGATCCTAAAAGACCCAAAAACGATGCTTTTTCTGCAACTGTGTGGACAATTCAGCTTGCTCACAATAATGCCTTTCAGTTGGCATCGACACTACGCAATATCCCTAGCATTGCCCGTGGCGAGCAGCCATCGGAAGTAGTTGCGGGCATCAAGAGCCTTTTCTTGGATACCGATCAGATCGTTGACAAGATGCGGCAAACGGTGGAACAACTTGATGTATTAATCAAAGAATTCCAAGCTCTTGAGGGCGAATTAGAAGAATCCCAGACAGCTATGACGACTTATACCGAGCGTTCATCCAAGACTCGTATATCGCTTGACACAGAGATTGGCGAACTAAAAGAGAGGATTGACCAACTGGAAAAGGATCGCGATGTCGCCTATGACAAGTGGCTGGATCTAACCGTTTCAGCTTGTGTATTTCCTGCTGTCATTGGCATTGTTGGAACAGCTATAACAGTTATTCTTACTGTTCCAAGTGGCGGTACTGCAGCTGTTTGGGCTGGTGGAATCACTACGGTGGTTACAGGAATAGCTGCTACTGCTCTTGGTATAGCCGCCAGTAATGCACGTACATCATATGACGGACTAATCCAGGAGGTAAGCTCTAAACAAGAATACCTTCAGAAGCGAATTGCCTACCGTCATGATCTAGGCGCTCTTGATAAGCTAATGAAGTTCTCGCTTCCAACGTCAAGTGGCGTTATTAGCCAGCTTAAGGTTGTCAAAGCATCATGGGAAAGCTCAATAGAAGAGATCCGTTATAAGGTCAACGCTCTCAGCACTGAGACCCTAGCTGACGGACCTTGGCTCAAAGAACAGGAAATGGCAGCGTCAGCCGCCAACTGGAGCAAGGTAGACGATGCGCTTAAAGCCTTTATCAACGGCTCGTTTGTTGACTCCAATTTGATTCCCTTCGGCAGCTCGTTGCCAAAAGACGACCCAGACTGGCAGAAAAAGCTGGTCTCACGGTTAGCAGCTTAATTCATCCCTGACCTTTGTTTATTGACCATTCCACAGTATTAAGGAGAAATATCATGGTTGAACTATCCATTGCCCCAGCACCGGGTCTAATCAAGGATGCCGATCCGAGATCCGGACAAAAAAGCCAGTTCGCGCTTTTCAGCGATAGTTGGTTGGAACTCCAAGGCTATGTCGGTGCCGCCATCCAATTGCCTATTACCCAAGGTGATTTTGAGGAAAAATACGGCAGTTTTGAACGCAAAGAATTAATTACAGATTGCATTGACGCAATGAAAGGGGTACAGGAGGCATCAACGGAATTTGGAAATCCGAAAACTCTCAGGGCGGCATTGATTGAGAACCCGAATCTTTTGGCTACTCAAGAACCGCCCACGGAAATCTATACCCATACAGTATGGCTCGGTCAACGGGTGCATCAAACAGCAAAAAATCTCGTCAGTGGCTATGAAAGTGTCTTAAGTGAACTGCCGGGTCTGCCTCCCAACGAACAAGTGGAAAACCTCAAAGAATACTTGTTTGACCAGACCTTAGGACCTATCCCGCTTTCCAAGCAGATGTCCGAAGAAGTCGGTGTGCTTATTAAAAAGCTTGGAAAATTCGAGCAGAAAATGAATGAGTACAACGAAAAACTTCAGACATTCACTAAAGGTTCATCGGATCTGATTCAGCAGGTAGATCAGTCCATTGGTGCAATCTCCCAAAAGATAAAAGATCTCGAAAAATCCCGTGATGATGCCTACAAAGCATGGAAAGATTTCACCATCGCGGCGGTCTCTTGTTCTCTGGGTTGCGTTTTGATTGGTGGTTTGTTAGCACCTCTCACAGGTGGTGTCTCACTCCTAGTTGGTGGCGTGGCCGGGATCGCAACTGGTGTAGGACTTGGTGTAAAAGCGGTCATCTGCAGAGCTGAGTATAACGGATATTGCCAACAGATCGCGGAACAGGACATAGAACTCAAGAAAAAGCAGCGGCTTCGTGGAGACCTGGGCGATTTCAATACGCAAATGCAGCGTGTAGGACCTGCAATGGCTGCCTTCCTCAAGAACTTACAGACCATAGAGGGTGTATGGGTTCAAATGAACAACGATATGATAGGAATCAGCCAAACTGTCAATGAGTCTAGTGTCGGAAGCCTACCTTTCCTTGTTAAAGCGAAGGCTAAATTAGCCATCGACAGTTGGAAGTCCATTGATGAGAGTGCCAAGCAGTTCACTGTGCAATCATTGGTGGATTACACCAGCATTTCCTTTGGCGATCCTATGCCCGAAAATATGCCACAAGCTGCCTAACCCTAGCCAAGTCGTGACTAAACTCCCTATTGTGCCACAGGGAATGATGGGGAGTTTAGTGTCTAAAATTCCCTAGAACATTGAGAAAAAGGAGGTCAATTGCAATGACAGAACTGTTTGGATTAAACCTAGCAATACCTAGCATCACTATCCTAAAATATGATGACCCTAAAAAACTGGCTTTCGATACAAGCTCTTGGACACATCTCCTACGTTATATCAGCAAAATCGAGAACTTGCCAACAGAATTCAAGGGTGGCTCGGTTACTACAGAGGAAGCACTGAAAAAGCTACGGGCAAAGACTCGGAGTTTCGGTTCTCCTAAAGAACTTCGGCGAATGTTAACTGAAAATCCCAATTTATTGGCTGATGTCCGCCCCCCTTCTATGCTATATGCAGCCATCGTATGGCTAGTTCAACACTTGCATCAGTCAGTACTATCTAATGTTTCGTTTTTGCAGAGTTTACAGGAGGGGAAATCAGGTAATGATGTGAAGACTGGTCTGCAAAAACTTGGTACTAATGCAGCTAATGCCAGAGGGCCTATCGGCGACTTAAGTGTTAGTTTGAGTACCTTTAAGAGGGAGATAATTGTCGCTAATAATGCTTTGTCCGAGGCATTTAAAGCCGATACGGATTTACTTCATCGCCTGCAAGAACAGGCTGGGGCGTTGTCGGTTAAGATAGAAGGCGTGCAAAAGAAGATTAATGACCTAGGGTTTTTCACTTCTAAGCAAAGACGCAAAGAACTGGAGCAACAATTGAGTACCTTACAGCGAGAACTCAATAATACAGTAACGCAGTCAGAGAAACACCGCGCAGCGATCAGAGAGATTGAATCCATCCTGGAAGATGGGAATTGGCTCAAGTCTGGCTTAGACGACCTGATGAGTTTCCTTGACAACCTAAGAAAGGCATGGACAGATTTCGGTTCGGGTCTAACTCAACTAGCTGCTGATGCCTCGGATACTCAACTTGGGGATCTGGCTTTCGTGAAAAAGTTACTGGGGCTTGATGATGCCATCAAGCAATGGAAAGCGATTGATCAGGCTGCCAAGCAATTTACGGTCGAGTCTTTAGTGGATATTCCAACTCACTAAGTCTTTTTCATTAACATTTATGAAAACAACAGTCAAATACCGGATGTTTCTGATTTGGTTAGCTATCTTATCGTTATCTGGTTTCCTATGGTTATCACCAGCAAATGTAGCGGTTACACAAACCAGCAATCTAACCGCTTACAAAGAGGCAATCTCTCGTTTGGCCCAGTTCAACGATCAAGTTTCAAGTATGCGCTCCGTGGTTAATAAACCACTGGGTCCTTACCCAATTCACACAAGGTGCACTTGGTGTAGTAAAAGAGAGTGGTGGGGGTTTGGCTTTTGCACTGAAGAAACAACCGAAACATGGGACACTGAAGTTGATTTCACCTGGACCAGACAAACATTGTCTTCTATGCTTGACCAGGCTCAAAGAAACACCAATACCTTTTCAAACCGTTATGAACCAACACAAGCATGGATCAATAGTCTTCCTGGGTTCAGCGAGAAATTCGATGCTAAAGCCGACATTATTTTAGCTGTTCAGGCAGATATCAAGGCAGGAGTAGGCCCAAATGATCAGCAGCGCCAGACAGTGACGCAGGCACTGTTAGAGTTGACCCAAGATTTGGGCAGAAGCTCGTCTTTGCTACAATATGCCACAAGCGCTCTTGACGATTTTCTCCAGCAGCAGAGTTCCTATAAAGAGGCTATCCGGCAGGCAATAAATGATGCTGATCGCTCCGCACAAGAAGCGTTGACTAACTTAGAGAATCAGTCCAAAACCCATCGCTGCCAAGATGGTCTCAACGAAAAATATGCTGACATAAGGGCAGATTTCTCCCGCTCGCTCCAAGAAATTTCGGGTGCTTTTGGGATGCTTGAAGGAAGCAGCAGGGAAGCAGAGGAAAGCCTAGCCAAGTTGCTGGGTTTCGTCGTGAATTCTCAGACTGAACTAAAAACGATTCTTAATTTGGTAAACGCGGCTGGAAATGACAAGCTTGGCAGCTTTCTTGAGCAACTTCACCTCAACGCTGCAAAAAAACAGTGGAGAGAGCTTGCGAATTCTCTTGGGTCGTTGTCAGATAAAGGGATGAGAAGGTAAAACAGATAGAAACTTAATGAAGGAAAAAAAACGATGAAATGTCCAGAATGTAAAAGTGACCACATCAATAAAAATGGTCATCGTGGTCAAAAACAAAACTATATATGTTTAAACTGTGGTCGTCAGTTCATCCACAGCTATGAAACAAAGGGCTATAGCGATGATGTTAAGCGTAGTAGAGCATCAATTTTGTTTTGAGGGATAAAAAAGAGCTAATCTGGAAGAAGTTATCCAACTTCAGACAAAAAAATGCCGAAGAAAAAATATATTGTAGATCTAACAGACTCCGAAAGAACTGAACTCGAGCAGCTAAC
>NZ_JADBUN010000019.1:0-8319 GCF_020245625.1 Microcystis sp. M049S2
CGAAAGTGTTTTTGAATGTTTTATCATTTCCCATCACCCCCTACAACTTCCTAAATGGATTCGTTTGGGAAAATGGATGAGTAAAGCGGAAGTAAAACTGACAGAACTTTCCCTATCAAAACAAAAAGAGGATTTATTTATCTATCCCTATCCTTTAAATCCTCTCGATGTTATGTTTACCCATCAGGTGATTGGCTACGATGTGATTAATATGCCTCCCGTTAGTTTAATCCGTAATGTACGAATGCGCGGGGAATATTACCAAATAAGCGATCGCCCCGATCTGAAAATTCCTGCTCGATTGTCCTATCACTTCGGTTGAAAATTGACCATGACTCTTATCTCCTCTAAACCCCTGACTTTACCAGAATTTTTCTCGCTAACCGATCCCGATGGCGATATTACCGTCGCATCGCACACCTTACTCCTATTCGTACTGTTGACGAGATTTAAATAAAATTTGTTTGATCCGGTTGCGTAATGGCTCTGGTGTAAGTACAATACAGCGATCTCCGTAGGGTAAAATCTCCCGAATTAACCAAAAAGGACTAGAGACTTTACGGGTTATAATCCTTTTTCCGTTTACCTCTCGGTCGTCGATATCCCTTGTGTTCCTTTCATAGGCCTTCACGAGGTCTTTTTCTAATTGTAATTGTACTTCTATAAAATCGAGACTGTCTCGCCATGGTTCTTCGATCGGGATCAGGCTTTGAATACGGGAGAATTTAAGACAGCGATTGTGAACAAGTTCGGGAAAGTCTCGCTGATCTTCTTCTGGCAGGTCAACCGTTTCCTCACACCAGATCTCTAGATAGAATTCTTTTTCCCGAAACATGATCTCGGCAGAGCGAACGGTAAATTCTAGGGTCTGTCCCTGAGAATTTTTGTACATTACCCGAAAAGCTTGCCGGTCATGGATATAGCGCTCCACCGTGAGCCGCCAATCGCGATCGTACTGACTCACCTGTTCGGAAATCTCCCGACGCTCTTGAGGGGAGAGATTTCCCTTCTCTAAAAGAAAATTAGAAAGAGTCTGGGCCTGTTCGATGTTACCCGATCGCACCAGACGGTCGATCGCTTCCTTAATCGCTTCGACCCGCTTTGCCGAGAGGGTAAAAGGTTCACCGATCTCCAGTTCTCCTTCGGCGATGGCGGCGATTAGACCTGACGGACTAGGACTTTTCCCCCAAAAGATGTTAAAGCGTCGGGCGATCGCCTCTAGCTTCTCCTTCGTGCCGGGAGGAATTGACAGTGTAATTGTTTCTTTTTTGCGGTTCACCTTGAAAATATACTTGTAGTTTCAGAATATTTGTGCTACAATACCTATATTGTAATGATAAATGAGGACAAAGGACTATGAGCAAAGGATAGTTGAGAAGGATAAGGAAGTGATCGGGGTTATTGCTGATTCCGCTATTCGTTTTAGGAAATCTCGAATCGGGGATGAGTTGACCGTTATGTTTTGCGATGGGTCGGTCAAAGTAAACAAAATTTAATCAAGCCTAAAGCTGATTAAAGGAGGAAAGTGGGATTATCAAGCTATCCCTATTAGGGAATTCCTTAAAAAAGACTATTTACAGTCTTGATTGCGATATTTTTTCAATTCCTTAGAGGCTTTTATCGCTGGACTATCATTTTAGCGGACAGTCGGCTGCTGATCAACCTCTCGATCTGTAAATTTCTTTCTTTATTACAATATTAACTTTTTAAAGTGATATGCTATAAACAAATGAGTGATAACTTATCCAATAGTTTACTAAGATTGATGTCTGATGGACGCTGGCATCAAGAGCCAATAACTCGTTAGGTGATGAGATTATCTTGAGGTGACTAATGAAAATCAAACTCTTATCAACGTGGTCAGAACTGTTAAAGGAAACCGATCCTATTGCTAAAATTAAATTAGCCATTCACCAAAAAAAAGTCTGGGACGCTGTTTGTAATCCTGGTATTGAAATTATATTCGATACTGCCTTAACTGGAGATGGTAAAACATTAGCAGCACTTTTACCAGCGTTTTATGAATCTCAAAATTTAGGAAAGGGATTATTTGCTTATCCTACAAATGAACTCATTAGAGATCAGGCTAAACAAGTTGAAAAATGGAGTCAATACTTAAATTTAGCAATTGAATCCCATCAATTAAATAGCCAAACTTTAGCAGAATTCATTAAAAATGAGGGAATTAGCAAAATTGAAACTTTACGCACAATTGCTAACGACGCAGATTTAGTATTAACTAATCCTGATATTTTTACTTTAATTCATCGTTTTTTCTATAATCAATATCGAGGTAATATTGCTCATTTATCACAAACTTGGTTTATTTACTTTCGTTATGTCGTATTTGATGAATTTCATATTTTTAACTCAGCGCAAGTTACGAACGTATTAGATAGCATTGCTTTCAGTCGTGCTAATGCCACTCAAAAATATCCTGTTAAGTTTCTCTTTCTTTCAGCTACTCCTGATAAATTAATTCAGGAAGCTTTAGAAAAAGCAGGTATTTCTATTAAAGTTATTAAGGGAAATTATCAACATGGTTTAAAAGATAGTAAAACTCATCGTTGTATTTTGCGTGATGTAGAATTAGAATTAGTTGCTTGTCAACAAACTAGCGGAGGTGCTGAAAACTGGATTAATGACAATTTAGAAACAATAAATCAGTTTTTTCGAGATTATCCGACATCAAAAGGTTTATTAATTGTTAATAGTGTATTTGCCGCAAAACGAATTGTTAAAAGCTTAAAAAACAATTATAGTTGTAAGTTTACTATTGGTGAGAATACAGGATTAACCAGTTTAGAAATTCGGAAAGATTCTGAAAGTAAACAGCTAATTATTGCCACATCTACGGTAGATGTAGGAGTAGATTTCGAGATTAATTTTTTGGTTTATGAATCTTTAGATTCGGGTACATTTATTCAGAGATTAGGACGTTTAGGAAGACATGAAGGCTTCCCTATTTATAAAGCAATCGCCTTAGTTCCTGATTGGGTAAAAGAAAAATTTGCTGAAATTTATGCAAATAACTCAGAAATTGATCGAGAGAGTTTTTTTGACGTAGTTAGAAATAATATATATCAAAAACCTCAAGAATTTGATAGATATTTAAGCCGTTGGGGTAAAATACTTTCAACAGTCCGTTATGCAAGATTAACTACTCAAAAAGAGCAATATCAAACCCTATTAGAACGCTATGGGAATGAAGCATCAAATATTATTGGAGAAACTCCTAAATGGTGCAAATTAAATGAATTAAAAGAACACCCTAGCATTATTCAAGATTTAGAAACTTTTAGAGGTACGGGACAATTAGATTTATGGGTTTATGAACCAGAGACTAACGCTATTACTAATATGAGTCTAATTCGGTTATTATCCGGGACTGAATTTAAACTTGTTTCTGGATCAGAAGCAAAAAAAATTAGTGATAAATTTCAACAACCTTTTTACAAAAATAGTTTAAATTTATATGCTATAATTAGTAATTATTTAGATAGTTACAAAAAAGTAGAATTACAATTTACTTACGACTTTGACAAGCAAAAAATTAATCAAGCACAACAAAGAGTAGGTTTTAGGATTCAAGCACCTCATCCTGAGATTAGAAAAATCAATGAACAGCTTGAATATTTAAAATTAACTACTTGCGTCGCTGATCCGACTAGGTATGATATTCCTAAGTTAAAACGACTTTATAAACTTCCTGCTCTTTTTGAATTATATCCTATTAAAGATAGTCGTGGTGCGATTTATAGTGTAGCATTTGGTCAGGATGCTTTACTCTTGGATTCTCTATTATACTGGCAAAAAACAAACACAACAATGATTTGTTAAGGAGAAAGTCATGGAAAATTTCGATTGGTTAATGCCTAATAATTATAATGTACCTGATCCTACAAAAACTAAAGAACCACCTTTAGTAAGATTAGCACTTGATACATTGACAAATGAGGAAGATCAAATTTTAAACGATTGGATTAAAATAGTTTTTCCTTATATTTTAGATTACTTTAGTTTAAGAAATGCTAAGGGAACGAGTTTTCAAGTTGCTGAAGTATTAACGGCTGATTTAGATATTCCTCTTGAAAAGCGACAAAAAATTATTAACAAGCTAGTTAATTTAAAAGATCAAAGTCTAGCAGTGCATTTACTTAATGCTGCTTTAGGAGGATGGACGTTAGCTAAATTAGCTAATTTAGATCAGTTTCAACAGCAACTTTATTTAAGTGCTATTACCATGCACGATCTCAATAAAATTGTGTTACCTCGTTTGGGTAATACTCGTATGGATGGAAAACAATGGGAACAGTATAAAAATGCTTTTTTGACTTGGGGAGATGCTTTGCATTTGTGGGATTTTATTGATCAAAATTATTGGCAAGATGTAGCATTTTTAGCACAAAATGCAGAAGATGCAAGGGGAGCAAATTTAACTGTTGCTAATTTTCCTGATTTACAATTACCACCAGATCAACTAATGAATTTAACTGATTTTGTCAGATTTGGTGATTTAGTTGCGTCTATTGCTCATCATCCTGATGATTTAGAACAAGATAGTATGAGAGCAATTTTAAGACGTACTGTTAAAGGGAAATATGTAATTCGTAGTCATAAAACTAATGAAAATCGAGGTTTATTAACTCAAGCAATTCACAACGCAGTTTTACTACAAACTGAAAAAGTCAATTGGAAACCGTTTTTATTTTTTCCCGATGGTGTAACTTATTTTGTACCTAAAGATTCTGCTGAACCTGATTTGTCTGATATTCCCGAAGTGGTTAGAAATAATACTTTGGAAATAGTTTCCAAAGGAGTTGGTGATTTAGTTGATCGTGCTGGAAAAGGCGTTTATTATGAACCTGATTTAATTGAAATTGCTGATATTAAATTAGCATCAGAAACTTTAATTAGACGAACATTTACTATTATTAACGATAAAAAAGATGCTAAAACTGGAGAGAGGCGAGATAAGGTATTAAGCAACGCTTTTTTAAGTAAAAACCCTGATTTAAAACATTTAGATTGGGAGTATCCTGCTAATTTGCAAACTGATCGTTTTGCAGAAGGATTTAACGCAATAACTGTACTAATTAAGGATTTTTATGGATTAGAAGAAGGTACTGAATTGATTTTAGAAACTCTTAATATGAGTCAATACTTAAAACACTGGGAAATGATTCCCAAAACAGGTGGTACTCCCTATGGTTGGTATTATCTTGCAGGACATTATATTAAAGAACATTCTAGTTTGAGTCCAACCGAATTAGAACAAATAATGTTAACTACCGTTCAGGAGATTTTAGAAAAGTTAGGAAAACCAGATCGTCCACCACCATTTGCTTTTTTAGAGAAATATATTTCTCAAATATTAACAATAACAGATTCAACAGAAAAACACGATTTTAAAGGAGAACTACAACGTTATCATCTGAATAAAGCTCAACGTAAACGAAATCCAATTTGTGCTATTTGTAATAGTGCTTTTGAGATTCGTGAGGAATTTTCTAGTTATAGTAATAAAAGAGTTACAAGCACACAAGAATCAAAACGAGGAAAATGTACTATCTGTCAAGTAGAAAGTTTATTAAGACGCTATGGAATGAATGCTAGTTTATCAGCAGAAGATGAAACTGTTTATCTTCATTTTTATCCTGCATATTACTTTACTCCAGAAACAGTTTTAATAATGGAGAGAGCTTACCAAAATTTTGCTCAAAGTTCTTTTGCTGAATTAGATAAAGATTTATCTGAGCAAAATTATAATCCTAATTATGTTCCTCGTATGGATATTTTTCGCATCGGAAATGATCCCAATGAAAACTTAAAAAGACGCACTAAAAAAGAATATGCAACAGGCAAAATGCACGGTTATTATTTGTTAGGTATTCCCTATTTAGGAGAAAAACCGACAGATACAGAATCATGGTTTATGTCAGCAATCAAAGCCTTACTAGCTCCTCTTACTTTTGGAGTAAAATTAGTTGCTAGTCGTAATCCTATTCCTCTTTATGACTCAGGTGCAGACTTCAAAGAAACTGTAATTATTGATGGAGTCCATACCTATTGGTTACACGGAATAAAACGAACTATTTTTCGTTTAGATGAACTAGAAAAAGCGATTCCTGCTGTTTTTAGTATTTACTCACTAACTGCACAATCTTACAGAGATAGTCGTAACTATCCTGTATGGAACCAGTTAAATACGGTTTGTCAATCTTTAGATACCAGTCCTCTTTATGTTTTTCATTATGCTGATCGAATTCAAGAAAATGATAAAAAAACAAAAGCTCAAAAATCCCAAATAGATCAATCTCAATCTAATAGTTTACCAGATTGGTTGGCTGATAAACTGATCACTTACTACTACTTGTTAATTAAATACTATGGGGGAGAGGATACAATGTCAATGATTCAAACATTAGTAGATCAGTATGCTTGCTTTTATCGAGCAAGTGGGTTTGCTGCTTATGCTAGGCTAAGACCTTTTAATGTAGCGGCAAAAGTGGTTTTAGATAGTTTACCAACAATATCAAAAGATGATCTTAAATTAATGATAGAAGGTCATTTAATTGCTTTAGTTGATGGTGTACTTGATAAACAAACCGATGGCTATATTCCTGAAGAAATCAGAAAAGATATAGCTAAACGTCAAGAACTTATAGAAATCTTTGCTGAATCTTTTTTAGATAAAGTTTTCTATGATTACTGTAGAGGTGAGAGATCGCTATTACGACAACATATTAATTTATTGCGTAAAGCCGCCGAAGCTCATTACGTCAAAACCTACAGCAAGAAAAAAGATCAAGAATAAATTATTAAATAGGAGAAAAAACTCATGTTTGATCAGTACAAATCTCATTTCCAAACCTCTATTCCTAAAATTCCAGGTGCTAAATATGCTCACTTTATCCTATTACGAGAAACAGACTCTTATGCAGTTTTTAAAACTGATGGTGAGCTAAATGTAGCACGGGTAAGAGCAGGGTTAGATAGCACTGATATTATTACTCGTCTGGTGTTATTTAAACGTAAACAAACCACACCTGAAAGATTAACAGGACGGGAATTATTACGCCGTTATGGAATCTATGAACAGATTACAACCAACTATGAACGAATTGCCAAAAAAGAAAAAGACAAAATAATTGAAGATTGTACTTACAACGGTGAACCCTGTGGAGGTTGTCCAGATTGTGTTATTTATGGTTATGCAGTAGGTGAGTCGGGTTCAGAAAAATCAAAGGTTTTTATTGACTCTGCTTATGCTGTTCCTGCTTATGAAGAATCTCACCAAACAATGACTCTTAATGCGCCTTATGAAGATGGAACAATGACAAGTGGAACAAGTACAACTAACCGTTTTAGTGAACAAGATCATGTTATTCCCCAAGTCCCTTTTCCCACTGTTGTTACATTAAGAGATCCTACTCCTAACACATTTCTTTATGTGTTAAATAACATTTATCGTACTAAACGTTACGGCGCACAAACAACTCGTACAGGACAAGTGAGAAATCATTTAATTGGTATCATTTTTGCTGATGGTGATATTTTTGCTAACTTACGTCTAACTCAAAAAATCTATGATTTATTTCATGAAAAAAAACCGCCCTATGGAGTAGCAGAAATGAGAGAAAAAACTGAACAAGCTATTGAATATTTAATCAAACAAGATGGCGTGTTATATCAGTTAGTTAAGGGAGAATCATTAACATCTCTTGAAAAAGAAGCTGAAGCTATTTTATCTGATGAAAATCAATTTAAAAAGTGGCTAAATGCTGTTGCTGAAGAAACTTTAGCTTATGCTGAAAATGCCAAAGTCATCAAAAAGAAATAGTAAACTATGCACATTTATCATCTCGAATTAACTTTACAAGATACAGTTTACTTTGCAACCCGTGAGTTAGGTCGTTTATACGCAACTGAAAATTATTTACATAATTATGCGTTGACTTATGCTTTAGGATTGGCTAAAAGTAGTTATCACGATTCACAACATATTCCTCATTATCAAGAAGATTTAGAACCCCTAAATCAAAAAGGAATTTATGTTACTCCAGCACAACCTGTTAATTTTGCCTATGTTACGCACACTTACAAATGGGCAGATTTGCGGTATCAAGTCAGAATGGAACAGAGTAGTGTTAACTTACCAACATTTGGAAGAATACGAGAAATCGCTCCCGAAAGTGTTTTTGAATGTTTTATCATTTCCCATCACCCCCTACAACTTCCTAAATGGATTCGTTTGGGAAAATGGATGAGTAAAGCGGAAGTAAAACTGACAGAACTTTCCCTATCAAAACAAAAAGA
>NZ_JADBUN010000190.1:0-3893 GCF_020245625.1 Microcystis sp. M049S2
GCAAAATTAATTACACATATCTAACCCCCTCTTGCCTTTTGCCTCTTGCATGAGTGCCTATCTTTACTAGGAAATTAATTTTGCACGACTACTTATTATACGCCGCGAGCGGCGGGGAATTAGACCCGAAGAGATTAAACCAGCGAGTCATGGTATTTTGGCAGTGGGTGAACTCTTTAAGTTTACACTATCTATAATTATGTTGGTATCAAGCAAGATTTTCACAGGTTATGTTTCTCCTTTAAATATTCCCATTTAGCTTGATCTGGATCAAAATCAGGAGGTGCAGGTTGGGTTTTCTCAAACCAGTTTTGCAAAACCTTGATTTTAGTTGGTCTTTTTGGTGTTTCTGGTGCTGATTCAGTGGTTAGGGTTGTGGTATGATCAAGGGTATCTGTAGCTGCCCAAACTACAATTTCCCCTTTTCTGGGGGGTAAATTCAGGGGTTCGGTAATTACTAAGTTACCAGATTGATCAATTTTTCCTTTGAGTTTGTATGCTTGCATGATGTTTTTCATGAGACTCTAGTTTTTATATTATTATCTCAAATTGACTGAATTGGAGGTTATTAACTGAATGTACACCTTAAAAATTAGTAGAGTTGGAAATTCCTTGGCTATAACATTACCTCAAGAAGCTCTGGAAAAACTTAAAGTTCAAGAAGGAGACAGTGTATTTGTCACTGAAACACCAACAGGTATTATTATAACTGCTGGTAATCCTGATTTTGAAAAAGCAATGGAGGCTTACAGAAAAGTCAGCACAAAATACAGAAATGCACTTCATGAGTTAGGGAAATGAATGGAATTTTCTGGTTAAATGAAATAATTGTTAAAGCTATACATGAAGACCAATTAATACAGCATGGTGGTCTGGCGGGTGTGCGAGATAACAATTTGTTTTTAGCTAGTTTAGATAGACCGAAAAATTTACTTGCTTATGGTGAACCTACACCCAGTATATTTGATTTAGCTGCGGCTTATGGTTATGGATTTGCTAAAAATCATGCTTTTATAGATGGTAATAAACGGGTAGCTTTCGTAGTAATGGCTATCTTTCTGGAATTAAATGGATATTCGTTAGATGTTCCAGAACCCGAAGTTGTTTTAATAATGGAACGACTAGCAAACGGTCAAGAAAGTCAAGAAACTATATCAGAATGGCTGCGAGAAAATTCTATTAAATATTAAAGGTTATCTGTGGCTGCCCAAACTACAATTTTCACGTTTCTGGGGGGTAAATTCAGGGGTTTGGTAATCACTAAGTTACCAGATTGATCAATTTTTCCTTTGAGTTTGTATGCTTGCATGATGTTTTTTATGAGACTCTGTTTTTATATGATATCATATTGAACAAATTTATTTTAATAAACCTCATCATGACTGCCAATATCTATCAATAAAATAACCATTTCTAATAACTACTCATCTTGGGAGAAGTTAAAGATAATTCTACAGTTATAAGCAACAGAACAAGACCATAAACCTGCTAGTTCACCTCCTAATTTATGAGAATTCAAAGATGGTGTAAAAGGATCATCAGCCAAAATCCTTAATACATTAATAATTTGATTTTTTAAGTGTGGATTTTTCTTTGTAATCTTCTTGAAAGACCTTTTAAATCCACTACTCCAAACAACTTCCATCATCATCTCCTAGTAAATCAGCAATCAAATCATCAACAGTTCCTCTCTTTGCTGTACCATTTTTAAAAGCCTGTTTTAGTTCTTCTGCATTAGTTAAAATTTCAGTTCGTTTTTGATTAATTCGTTGTTTTTGCAGAAAGTTAAATAAATACTCTCGATCTTCTGTGGGTAAATTTTCGATAGAATTAATAATTTCCTGTAAAGTCATCATGGAACCTCCTAAATTAAGTAAATTCTAGCTTTGGTAATTCTATTTTAATCTATAAGTTCACTGGTTGGGGTTGTGGTATGATCAAGGGTATCTGTGGCTGCCCAAACTACAATTTCCACGTTTCCAGGGGGTAAATTCAGGGGTTCGGTAATCAGCAAGTTAGCAGATTGATCAATTTTTCCTTTGAGTTTGTATGGTTGCGTGATATTTTTTTAGGACTTACGCAAAAGGGAACGAAAGTAGGGGTAATTCATGAATTACCCCTACGCAAGAATAAGGTTTTCAGTCACATCTTGCGTAAGTCCTAAATATAAAATGGTGATTTTTTCCGCTCTCTCGCATCAAGACTTGTGGAGTGTAACCTATGTTAGGATGTCTCTAGTATATTTTCTAAAAATTAATCTACAGGAATATCACTATGAGCTTACAGCGAGAGGTAGAATTAAAATCAGATGTAGGGATGGATTATAGCAAACTGCGTGACTTCCTCAAAGCTGGAAAATGGAAAGAAGCAGATGAAGAAACAGCAAGGGTAATGTTAGCGGTTGCGAAGCGGGAAGAAGAAGGTTGGTTAAATAATGAACATATTGATAATTTTCCCTGTGCAGACCTGCGAACTATTGACCAATTGTGGGTAAAATACAGTAATGGTAGATTTGGGTTTTCTGTTCAGAAACGCATTTATCAGGGTTTAGGCGGAACGAAAGAATATAACCCAGAAATCTGGGAAAAGTTCGGGGACAAGGTAGGATGGAGAAAAGGAGGAAGTTGGTTGGACGGACGAGATAGAGATACTATTATTTTTGATAAAAAAGCACCCGAAGGTCACCTACCGATGGTTTGGGGTTTTGGGTGGTGTGTGAGAGGTTGGGAGATGAGGTGCGAGTCTTCTCTCTCGTCGAGACTTGTAGATTGTAACCTGTAAAGGTTACAGTTTGTAGGGTGCGTTAGGAGCGCAAAAAGATTATAAAATATACAAATAAATTAAATACGCGACGTAACGCACCATTATTATTAAATGAGATTTTTAAAAACATAATAAAATAAATTATTTAGTAAATATGAGGTGCGTTACGCTGTCACTAATACACCCTACAAATTATCTATTACATCAGAAGATTAATAACAGAAGTCGGGGATCTAAATTTTATCAGAATCAGATATAATCAAATTGGGTAAATAACCAAAATAATCTATGAATACGTTAGAACTTCGTGAACAAATCCAAAAATATGTTGAACAACTGTCACCAGAAAAATTACTTGTAGCAGTTGATTTTTTAGCATATTTGGCAACAAGAGAAGATGATGCTACTCAAGAGTTATTAGAGATTGTAGGATTTAAAGAAAATTTTGATCATGCTAGAGAAAATGTAAAACAAGGAAAGGTGATTACTGTTGACAAACTTAAACGAAAATATTAATTATACTGTTGTTATTAGTATTGATGCAGGGGAGTTTTTTGAATCTGCTTCTGCTACTTTACAAAAAAAGTTAAATAGATGTTTTGAACGTTTAAAAATTAATCCTCGTAATCATCCTAATATAAAATCTCTCAAAGGTGAGTTATCGGGTTATTATCGTTATCGAGTAGGTGACTATAGAGTTATTTATGAAATTAATGATGATTTAAAACTGGTAACGATAATTTTTATCGCCTATAGAAGTAAAGTTTATGAATAGCTGAAATAAAAATTAAGCAGCCAATTCTGTAGGGTGTGTTAATTAAATGCAACGTGCCTTATAAATTCACCGTTAAATATCTTTGAAAAAAGCATTGTTTCCAAAAATACTTCATTTAAAACACTCAAGCTCTAATTACAGTAATTCTATATTGATTTTCCGTCACCACAACTTCAGTGGATAACCTCTCTTCCATTGGTAAGGCATTTTTCCGCCTATCAAAGATAAATAACCAACCAAAATCTAAACCCAAACGTCCTAAATAAGATTCTAATTGTTCAATTCCATCAGCTTGCGGATCGCGTTTTTTATCCCGCCATACTTTTAATTCAATCCCTAAAGTTACATCTTTATA
>NZ_JADBUN010000191.1:0-3035 GCF_020245625.1 Microcystis sp. M049S2
TGATCCAGATATTGAATACCCCGATAGTGACGGTAAACCCATGGCCGATAATACCGAACAATACGAATGGATCGTTAAAATCAAAGAAAATCTTGAGATTCTCTTTGCTAATTCTCCTAACGTTTTTATTGCGGGGGATCTGCTCTGGTATCCCGTCCAAGATAAAAAAATTACTGGACCGGTTGCTCCCGATGTTATGGTAGTATTTGGTCGTCCGAAAGGAAGAAGGGGTTCCTATAAACAATGGCAAGAAGATAATATCGCTCCTCAAGTGGTCTTTGAAATTCTCTCCCCCTCTAATAGCTTAGAAGAAATGGAGCGAAAACTACTTTTTTATCAACGTTATGGAGTGGAAGAATACTATCTCTATGATCCCGATTCTCATAATTTTCAAGGATGGTGGAGACAGGAAGGACTATTAAGTTCTATACCTGAGATTAAGGGATGGGTTAGTCCTCGGTTAAATATCCGATTTGATTTGAGAGAAGATGGGTTAGAAATTTATGGTTTAGATGGTCAGAAATTTTTAAGTTCTATCGAGTTATCTCAAAGGTTAGAACAAGAGCGTCTTAAAGCTGAAGAAGCGAGTTTACAGTTAGAACAAGAGCGTCTTAAAGCTGAACGTTTAGCTGAATATATCCGTTCTCTGGGAATTGATCCCGATACTTTATAATGACATAATTGATGGGTTGTGGTAAATACTAATTAACTGGTAAACTGCCTAATTTATCGTCATTGAACCTAGTCTATGGCTATACTTAACTATGTAATCAGTAAAAAAACAAATCTATGAAAGCTTGGGCAAAATCTCTAGAAAAACCAGCAGTGGAATTTTCTGAAACGCAATTAACCTTATTATCGGGGAAAATTCCCGATGGATTGCGAGGGAGTCTCTATCGCAATGGTCCGGGGAGATTAGAAAGAGGTAAGCAAAAAGTTGGTCATTGGTTTGACGGAGATGGGGCAGTTTTAGCTGTACATTTTCATGATAAGGGAGCCAGTGCCACCTATCGTTATGTTCAGACTGCTGGTTATCAGCAAGAAAGCGCCGCTAATCAATATTTATTTCCTAATTATGGCATGAATGCCCCCGGCTTCTTTTGGAATAATTGGGGAAAAGAGGTAAAAAATGCCGCTAATACCTCGGTGTTAGCTTTACCCAATAAATTATTAGCTCTCTGGGAAGGGGGTTTTCCCCATAAATTAGATTTACAATCTTTAGAAACCCTAGGTTTAGATAATTTATCTAGCTTACAAGCAAAGGAAACTTTTTCCGCTCATCCTAAAGTAGATTTGTCCAGAGGAGAGATTTTTAATTTCGGGGTGACAATCAGTGCTAAAGTTAGTTTAAATCTCTATAAGTCTGACTCCACTGGTGAAATTATCCAGAAAAACACTTTTGATTTAGATAGATTGTCGCTGCTGCATGACTTTGTTTTAGCAGGACAGTATCTCGTCTTTTTTGTCCCACCGATAAAAGCGGATAAATTATCGATACTGTTGGGATTTAAAACTTTTAGTGATGCCATGGAGTGGCAGCCAGAATTAGGAACAAGAATACTAATTTTTGAGCGAGATTCTCTGCAATTAGTCAGTGAAAGTGTTACAGATTCATGGTTTCAATGGCACTTCGCTAATGGTTGTGTGAATGATCAAGGCAATCTTGAAATTGTTTTTGTCCGTTATGATGACTTTAAGACTAATCAATTTTTAAAAGAAGTTGCCACGGGTAAAACCGAAACTTTAGCCATCGGAAAATTAGCAAGTATCACCATCAATCCCCTATCAGCAAAGGTAATTAATCAGGAAATTCTCTCGGATTTAAGCTGTGATTTTCCCGTGGTTTCCCCGCAACTGGTGGGACAAAAATGGCAAAATACTTTTTTAGCTGTCCATCGTCCCGATAGCGATATTCGTCGGGAAATTATCGGACTTCCCGCTTGTTATAATCACTCCACAGGTAAGTTAACTATCGCTTATCTAGAAAATAACTGTTATGGCAGTGAACCGATTTTTGTCTCCGATGGTTTATCTCCAGAAACGGGATGGTTAATCGTCGTGGTTTACGACGGCAATAATCACAGCAGCCAAGTGAGAATCTATGATAGTCAGCAGTTAGAAAAAGAACCCCTTTGCTGTCTGCAATTACCCAGTGTTATCCCTCCGGGGTTTCACGGTACTTGGCAAGAAAAATCAGAAAAAGTAAGCTAAAACCTATTTATAGCGTTTTTCAGTCTGCTGAGGTACAAAAGTTATGGGTTTTAGGCAAAAGGCAAGAGGCAAAAGTCAAAAGGGAAGAAAAATATGTGTACCTCACTAGCTTAGGAAACGCTATAAATCGCTTATTCTTAGATTAGCCGAATCTCCCCCAATCCCTTTACTGTTGCAAGAGTGCAAGAGCGCAAGAGTGCCTCGTCTCAACAAGCAATTTGAATTAGGAACAGCCTAGCTTTGACGTTAGCGATCGCATCTTCGCCATGACAAGGGGTAAGATTGCTTTGGGGGGTTTTTAGTTGAAAGAGAAAGGTTAACGCGGAAAGTATCCCCCTCTCCTCGTAGGTTAAGGGGGTGAGATCATAACAATCCGTTGCCAAAACCGACTTTTCAGAATATAATAGAGAAGAGTAGTCATTCATCGCTTAGATTAGTTAAGATGACATTACATGACTAATAATATTGACCATGATCGCTTATTTAAGGAGTTAATATCCACCTTTTTTCTCGAATTTATTGAGTTATTTTTTCCTCAATTGATAGATTATTTAGATAGGGACTCGATTACTTTTTTAGACAAAGAAGTATTTACCGATGTCACAGAAGGAGAAAGGTATGAAAGCGATTTAGTCGCACAAGTTAAGTTTCGAGGAAAAGAATCTTTCTTTCTGATTCATGTAGAGGCGCAGGAAAGTTCCCGCAAGTGGTTTAACCGGCGAATGTTTACTTATTTTGCTCGCTTTCATGAGAAATTTGTCTTACCGATTTATCCGATTGTAATTTTTTCTTATTCAAAGCCAAAAAGAGCAGCGATTAGTCAA
>NZ_JADBUN010000192.1:0-8222 GCF_020245625.1 Microcystis sp. M049S2
GATAAAGTCATCATATTGTCGATGATTTCAAACAGTTTAATTATCTGTTCCCTCTCGAACTCCTTTTCATATAATCCCCTGATTAACCTCCACTTCCACTGTTCCCGTTCTGGCAGCTTCCCAGTAGTCGCTTTTGTTTTCAGGTGTGCCATGACGATTATAGCAAAAGGATTGCTACTTGTTTCCAATTAGTCACTGATAACTGATAACTGGTAACTGATAACTGAATAGAGTTTGTCAGCGAAACGTTTTTTTGTCTTTGCTGAAGCGGTAATCCGTTTGAGTTCTTTTTCTAGGGATTCGGGAATTTTTGTCCAATCAATCAATTGGTGAACTTCAGGAAAAAAGAAGCATAAAAACGCTTCAAAATACTCGCTTAATGCTTCTTTCCAGGGTTCATCATAATTGGCTGTTGTTTGGTTCATGGCGAGTCGCTGTCAATCAGAAAGTTAGGCGATCCTCTAGATTCATTATTCCCCATAAATATCATCAATGCTACTTGTCGTCACAAAACTTCCCATTAGAGCAACCTACATCTACATCTTTGTCCTGTAGGGGCGAAGTATTCGGATAAAAAATCTACGGTTTCACCGATAGGTTATTGCCCGAATGCTTCGCCCGTACTTTTTGCCGCAAACCCTAGATAGAGTCCTATAGCAGCGGATAAAAGACAGGATTTTCGCCACTTTTGCCCCCTTTTAGAGAGATTCTTCCCTCACGGAACCATCTTCTTGCACCCAGGCGAGATTTTTAATCATTCGATCGCGGGCATAGGTGCGAATTTGTGCCTCGCTGCGACCACCTAAATCGATCGCCACTCTCAGATTCGGATCACCGGTGCGAAGGGAGCGAGCTTTACTAAAAGTCGCTATCTGGGCGTTATTACCCAAAGGGATAAGTAACCAGTCGAGGGGGGGAGCTTGGGTGGGTAAAGTCTGCCCTGATAATAGACTTTCGTGCAGTTCTTCGATATTTAGGGAAAAACCGATACCCGGAGCCGATTGGCCCTGGGGATGAAAAACGCCCAATAATTGATCATAGCGTCCGCCCTGGCCTAAAATACTGAGATTTTGCTGGTGATCACTAACGGCTTTAAAAACGATGCCGGTGTAGTAATCAAAGGTTTGAATCAGACTTAAATCGAGAATTAGGGGGAAAGGACTAGAGCGATCGGCATTAAGCAGCTCTACTAGGGATTTAAGGTTATTAACGGCTTTTTGGGCTGATTCTTCCCGGGCTAATACGGCCACTTGTGCGAGGACATCCTCAGGATTACCGCGCAGGTGAAATAATTGTCGGGCTTGCTGCCGGAGGGTTTCGTTGGGATAGGGAAGATTTTCGAGGCTAACGTAGTCGAGGAGGGCTAAACAGCGTTTCACCTGTTCGCGTAAGGGATCTGGAAAGGGAGAAAGTAGCGAACGAGTCAAACCCGCTTCTCCCAGAATAATCTGCCAGTTAGGGACGGCCAAACTATCGAAACAGTCGGCCAGGAGCAGTAAAATCTCGGCATCAGCTAGTAAACCGCCAGAAAAGAGCAATTCTACCCCTGCTTGATAGAATTCCACTTGACGACCGTGATAACTGGCGCTAGGGCGACGAAAAACGTTAGCCCGATAACAGAGACGTTGGGGATAGGACTCCCCACTCATGCGGGTGACGGCACTGCGGGCAATGGAAGCGGTTAATTCAGGGCGTAATCCCGATAGTCCTTGACTATCCCCGTGGAGTTGGATCACGGTGCTGGGATCGATCGTACCGCCTGCGGTGAGGGTATCGAGCCATTCAATGGTGGAGGTGACGATCCTTTGATAGCCCCAACGTTGAAAGACAGACTGAAGGCGATCGTTAATCCAGCCTTTTTGGGTAACTTCTAGGGGTAATAAATCCCTTGTCCCCGCCGGGGGTTGATGAATCATGGGAGTTTGCTAATCAAAATCGGTGGCACTGGTCAGTCCTATTTCTTTTTACCACCAAATCGAGACCAAAAACCGCCCTTGCGCTCTCCTTCCTCTTTTTGTTCTTTCTGGTCTGGCATTTCAATCTTAGAATTAACTACTTTATCTAGTTCCCGTTTGCACCTAATCACCGTCGCATCTTGGGGGCTGGTTTTCCAGGCCCGGTTGATATGAACCCGGGCCATGGACAGTTGATTTTGTCGCAGGTAGGCTAAACCGATCAGGGCGTGACAGATGCCATTATCTGGTTCTTGCCGCAGGGCATCGCGCAATTCTCGCAAAGCTTGGGCGGGGTTATTTTCGTCAAGAGAGGCTTGGGCGCGGCGAATATAGGCTTCTAGGGGCGATTCTTTGCTTTTAGTCCGAGCTGACGTGGTGACAGCCGCTCTAACTAACTCGGACTGGTTAGTATTGCCCTGGGAGATAAAGACTTTCGGGGTGGTTTTCCTGTTGCCCCGACCTTCGGTTAAGATCAGATAAACGAGATTGAGTTCACTGAGTTGGGCGATTTTCTGATAGGTATTTTCCAGGGCGGTATATTGATCGATCGCCAAAGATTGCAGGATTTTTTGATAGGCTAATTCGTAGTTAGCGCTAGATTGGGCTAGTTTTCTAGCTGGTTCACTACTGATGGTGATTTTACTCAAATCTCTCCCCATTGCCTTGCCCATTTGTGCTAAAACAAGGCGAAATTCTTCGCGAGATAGATCGTGGCTCAGATGTTCGTAGGCGGGGTTAACTAATTTTGAAAGTAACTGATTAGCCCGTTTCTTTTCATCGGTGGTGTAAGTGCGACAGGTATCAGGATGGATTTTATAGGCGATTTTTAAGTAACGCTCGCGAATCTCCTCCTGTTCGGCATCGATCGAGACTCCTAAAATAGCGAAGTGATCGATTAAATCATATTGAAATAATCCCTGGGAAATTGGAAAAATCATAGAGAGTATCCTAACTTTAATCAAAATGATAATCGCAATAAATATTAAAAGAATTAAAACTGAAAGCTCCAAGAAGCCGCTTTTTGCAGAGCTTGGCTTAAGGGGGTGTGAATCTGTCCGTTAGTAGCCAGGATTCGCCCCGTTTCTATCAAAAAAGGACTCTCATCGTAGGCGGTAATTTTACCCCCAGCTTCTTCGATCAGAATAACTCCTGCGGCCAGATCCCAGGGATTAATTCCTCGTTCCCAATAACCATCTAAGCGCCCACAGGCCACATCGGTTAAGTCTTTGGCAGCGGAACCGCTGCGGCGTACCCCTTGGGTCAGATGGGTGAGATAACAGAATTCGGCATAATTATTATCGGGGGTTTGACAGCGATCGTAGGCAAAACCCGTCACCAGTAAACTTTTTTCTAGTTCACTGGTCCGGGAGACATGGATGGGACGACGGTTCAGAGTAGCCCCCAAACCCTGGGCTGCCCGAAATAGTTCCTTTCTAAAGGGGTTATAGATGACTCCCACTGCTGCTTTCCCTGCGATCAGTAGTCCGATGGAGACGACGGATACGGGATAACCGTGGGCATAGTTGGTGGTTCCGTCGAGAGGATCGATCGCCCAGAGATAGTCGCTATCGGTCCCTGGCAGTTTTCCCGACTCTTCCGCTAAAATCCCGTGTTTGGGAAAGTGACGGCCAATAATTTTGAGAATTTCTGTTTCTGCTCGACGATCTATTTCTGTCACTAAATCGCCCGATCGCCCTTTTTCTTCTATTGTCTCGATTTTGCCCCAATTATCGAGGATAATTGTTCCCGCTGCTAGAGCGGCTTCGCTGGCAATGTCTAAGTATTTTTCTAATTGGCTGCTGGTATCTAGCACGATTAATCCCTAATCTATTCCTCATCTAAGGGTAAACCAAAACGCACTTTCCCACGAGCAAAAAAGCGACCGAATTGCAGTTCATAGACTTCATCTTCGTCCTGGGTGGCTACTTCCAGATCGCCACGAGCATAACTGACACAAAGTAAAGCATAACCTCTGGCTTTTAATTCCGGCGATAGTCCGATCGCTTCTGGTTGATGGATATCTCCCGATAATACCCTGACCGCGCAGCTGGTACAAGCTCCATTGCGACAGGAAAAGGGTAATTGATAGCCCTGTTTTTCCAGACTGTGGAGTATATAGTTATCCTCGGGAACGGTGGTGGTAATTTTTTCGCCCGTCTGACGATTGTTAACGGTGATTTGATGATATTTAGTCATAGTTTAGTTAGGCGGAAATTAAATTATCGATGTAATTCTAGATAGTTCTAAGATTTAGGGGCTATTTTGATCAGCTATCTTGATTATAGCATCAATAATTGCTCAAATAGTCATCATCTTAACAAATATTTCTTGAGAACTATTGACTTTTTTTGGGGTCGATTGCCAATTTTTATGGCTCTTTAAAATTCATCTCTTTTAATCTAACTGCACCGTCGATAATTGAGATTTCTTGGGAGCCAATTTGCACGATCGCATCTAATCCCTTACCGATAATTTTAACTGCTGGGGGACGACCTTTCTGCACGGTCATCACCAGAAAAAACTCCTCGCTACCCGTGGCTAAAATGCGATCACCTGTATTGGTTTTTTCGACTTTTAAAGTCACGGGAGTGATAAAAGTTCCCTGCATATTTGCCCCATTTTGAGTGATAGTAAAACTATTTTTTCCGAGAGTGACATTTCCCTGGGTATTCATCACCCAAGTTTTATTAATAAATTCTGGTTCATCGACTTTACCTAATAATTTATCCATCAAGACGAATAATCCGGGGGAACCAGAGGACAGGCCGTAATCGACGGCGAAAGAGCGAACTAGAGCGACTCCTGCGGGTTCACCCTGAGCGGAGCCGAAGGGTGGATTAGCCCCTTTAACCATGATTTTATCAGTTGTTAACGTAATTACTCCCGAACCATCGGGACTAGATTGAAAAGTTATCGGTTTTGCCTGGGACCAAGGCGGTGTTTTCGGGAAAGTAACCGTATTTTCGGAGTTCCAGTCACCTTCTGACCCCTCAAAACTCGCCCAATGTCCTCCTAATCCCCAAATTCTCACACTAGCGACATCGGGAAAAGACCATCCCCCTACAAAAGGTTGCTGTTTGAGATAGATACTAGCGACAAAATCCTCTTCATTTTGCCAGCGATTACGAAAAGCATAAAATCCCTTTCGTTGATCAACTAAAACCCGGGAAAGTTGGCGATCAGGATTTTCGGGAGTAAGATTAGATGGATAACCAGCGAGGAGAAAAGGGGCAATATGAGGATAATGGGGGTGAAAAAGTTGTTTTTCTTGACCTTGCAATCGCCATTTTAGTGCTGGTAGCAATGATTTATCGGTAATTCCCAATCCGATAGTTAATAAAGATACTCCTAAAAAAGTCTGATGTCTGCCGTAAGCAGGAATCAATAATTGACCATTTTTAGGGACAATTCTGGTTAAATAATGGGGTATCAATTGGGCTGCCGAGGAACCGGTTACTAAGTCTAATCCGAGACTATTTCGATACCCTTGCAAAAAAGGAAAAACACCGATAACCATCGGTTCGGTGGTGTATAAATCTCCTTCCGTGCCAAATCCTCGATCGCCGATAGCTGTGGTAAAATAGCGTTCTAGGTGACGTTTCGCCATTTCCACCTGTGCCGAGGGATAATAGAGAGGATCGGGCGGTAAATCTTCCTTGAGAATCGCTAAACTGGCTAATCCTGCCGCACCTCTGGCCCGCGCATTCCAGTTACTAACTGTGTCTCCATTCCAGCCATTTTTGGGTGAATCACCTTTGAGAAGTTTTTTACTTTCACTAGATAACCAGCGAGTAATTTCCCGTTGGCGCTTTTCTCCCCAAAGATCATAACAAAGATCGTAGGCGAGAGCGACTCCGGCGACAATTGACGATTGTTCTAAGAGTCTTTTGCCCGGATTTTTACGGGTTTTTTCGATAATTTCCCAGGCGGTTTCTGCTGATTTTTTATCTTGATTTAAAATTGCTAAAAAACAATGACCTGTGGCATGATAACCCCCATTAGGAACATAACCATCGTAATAAATTTTTTCCTGTAAACTGTTGTTTAATTGAGCGATAATAGCTTGACCGATGGGAGTTTTCGCTTTTTCTCTGAGATTAGTTAATTCTGACTTGCGAAAGATTAAACGGGGATGTTCTCGCGCTTGTAGGGGTTGATGATTAGGGACAGGATTAGGCCATAAAGAAGAAATTGTGCCATTAACTTTGTTTTGTAGTCTTCTTCCCCCTAACGTCCCTTGATAACTGCCGATAAGTTGGTCTTGGTGGGGGACAATTTCGATATTATAGATAGCTTCCCTGACTTCCGCTTGCCAAGGGTGAGTTTGAACGTTCATTTTCACCTGTAATCGCCAAGCATTGTCTAATTTAATCGCTTTTACCGTACCTTGGTGATCTACTTCTTTATTGAATTTCGGTGCGTATCCCCACACCGACGGCTGACAAACAGCGCGATCACAGCTTAAATCTAGGGTAAGATTTTGATAAACGGGTTTATCTTGCCACAGTTTCCAAACGCCATTTTTCAGGGTTAAATGAAGGTTGCCGGTTAATAATTGCGGATCTATGGTTTCTTGACTAGGTGCGCTTGTACCACCTAGCAAAAGTAAGGGAATGGCCGCTAAAAAAGGAGATATTTTCATATTAAACAAGTAAGGGGAAATATAAGGTATTCCAGGAAGAATAATTTCCAAATAAATTGGTAGAATCGGCTGATTTCGCTTTTATCTTCTAAATTTACTCCGCGACTACGCCACCAAAGAAGAAGAAGTAGGAGCAGATGGGCGACAATAGCCAGAGAAGAATTAATTCCGTTTATGCCCAAGAGACCGACGGCAATCATCCCAGCATAACATAGAGAAATTGTCAAGAGGGAAATTGTTAAGATTTTTTCTGGGCCGAGAAGCAGGGTAAAAGTGGTAATTTGGTAAATGCGATCGCCTTCTAGGTCAGGAACATCCTTGAAAATAGCGATCGCAACGGTGAAAACAAGAACAAAAGCTGTTAAAACCCAGACTGAGGGATAGATAGACTGATTTTGATTAATAACTGTGTTGTAGTGGCGAAAAAGACCTAAATTAACGATGACACCCCGGACGGTAAAAATACAGAAGGCGGCCCAGAGGGGAAAGCGTTTTAAACGCACTGGTGGCAAGGAATAGGCAGTACCGATGAGTAAACTAATCCCCACGGTGATTAACAGCCAAAAACCACCGATAAAAGCTAGTATAATTGCTAAAATACCGCTAAAACCCACGATTAACCCGCCTGTCAACCGAGAAAATTCGCCCTTGGCGAGGGGAAGATGAGGTTTATTGATTTTATCGATGTCGATGTCTTCCAACTGATTTAAACCGACGATATAGACATTACCAGCGAGACAAACGACCCAAGTGAGCAATAAAACCGACCAATGGCTAAAAAAATCGCTAATATTGCCTAAAGCAATTAAATACAGACTTAAAACACTGAAAGAAGTGCCGATAATCGTATGGGGACGAGAAAATTTCCAGAGACTCCCTAACCGGTCGAGAAAGTTAGGCCGGGGATGGTTAACTGGAAGAAAAGGAGCTTGATTCATCGGACCTCTTGCTAAAAATCAAAAATTGTCGTGGTTGGTGAGGGGTCGGTCGTCAGTAGTCGGTAGTCAGGAGAATTGGGAATGAATAATAATCAATTAAATGGTCTATTTACCGATTTTATGCCACTTAATCCTTATTTTTGACGTTTTTAAACCCTCAAAAATCAATTATGCCAGAGGTCTATCAAAAAAAATCAATTCTAGGGCAAGTAATCTGTTAAAATGATAATCCAGACTCAAACCCTGTGGAGAGGTGGCAGAGTGGTTGAATGCGGCAGACTCGAAATCTGCTTTAGGGTCACACCTAACGTGGGTTCAAATCCCACCCTCTCCGTTGAACTGATAACTTAGTGCTGTCGTTAACGGTCTTAAGAGATATAGCGTTACTGTGGGTGGTTTCCGACTGGTGACTAGATTTAGACAACAAAAATCGGGCGTTGCTGAATCAAGGTATGAATGACAACCTTGCACCCATCCAAAAGTTAGTTTGGGTCTAGGTTTTAAAAATCCCACAAGAGAAGATTCATATCTCAAATCAGCAACGCCAGGATTAGTATATATTGCCATAGACCGAACGAGTTGGGGAGCAACTAATATCTTGATGGTGAGTCTAATTTATGACAAGAGAGCCATCCCAATCTATTGGGAGATATTGGATAAAAAAGGAAGTAGTAATCTCGAAGAACA
>NZ_JADBUN010000193.1:0-5039 GCF_020245625.1 Microcystis sp. M049S2
CCTATTATGACTATCACCATCAATTTCAATCACTAATTTTAATTCGGGGCAATAAAAGTCAACAATAAATTGATCAATCGGTCTTTGGCGATGAACTCTATATTGAAAATTGTTTAAGTATTCATACCAAAGTTTTCTTTCAGCTTTGGTCATATTTTTACGGAGTTCTTTGGCTCGTTCTACGAGTTTGGGATTGTAGGGTAGATGATGATGATTGGTTAATTGCATAGGTTTGATCCCCCCAACCCCCCTTGATAAGGGGGGCTTTTTACTGGTTTAAGATGATTGGTTAATTGCATAGGTTTGATCCCCCCAACCCCCCTTGATAAGGGGGGATTTTTACTGGTTTAAGATGTCTAAATCTGTGATATATTACAGGTTACAAGTCGCTGCGCGAGAAAAGAGATACCCTCCACCACACGCGGCGACCAACCCCCCCCCCTGGTGTGCGCCCCACGACCCTCCACCAAGGTGACGGTAGGTATGCGTGTTTACTACCATCTAATAAAAAAGTTAGCTCATCATAGCTCAACCAGTTTCCGCTCCTGCGCCAACCCACCTCGTCAGCGAATTTTTTATACACATCATAATCGTATTCCCCTGGGACACCACCGCAATCCAGCCAGACTTTTTTCTGCACAGAAAAGCCAAATTTGCCGCCGCTATTATCTACCCAGAGCTTATCAATCGTGCGTAACTCTTCACAGGGAAAGTTGTTAATGCTTTCTTCATCTAGCCAGCCTTCATCTTCCCTTTTAGCAATTAACAACATTAACCGCGCCGTTTCCTCATCGGCTTCGCGCCATTGGCCATTTTTCAGAAAGGTTTCTAGTTGGGTAAAGAGAGAAGTCTGTCGTTTTTGTTCTAAAAATTCCAAACCTCGACGTTTTTTAACAGGTAATTCTCGATAACATCGCTCCGCTAATCCCTGAGCTTTAGGATTAGATTGATTATAAAAATAGACAATAAAATCAGTTGGATTAATTAATAAAGTAGCATACATAATGCAAGCCTCGTACCAGAGATTTTGTTCCCAATTTTCCCAGAGTAAATTTTCTTGCTTTAACCGTTTAATCTCCAAAGCAATTAAATAGGACTGAAAAAGATTATGGGCAAACTCATAGTATTCATCCTTTTTCAAAATTAACTCACTCACATGAATTAACCGTTCTACAAAATCCTTAGCCGAAGTGCTTTCAGGATAACCCAATTCCTGAATAAAATTTTGTATAGAACTCAGTAATTCTGAATATTCAATCGTGGTTGTATTTCCCATTTTCAGGGCTAACTGTTGCAATACCCGTTGACGATGATTTTCCTCATTGTTATCTAAAATCATATCAATGCCCCTAGCTTGAGGGCGAGTGATCAATTGCAGATCAAAAATTCGGCGAAATAAATCCACTCGTTGCTGAGGTAATTTTTGTCCCGAGCCAAAGTTTGCCCGATGTAACTGTACTATCATATTCAGATTTAAGGGATTTCTCGCCAAGGCTAATAGAGTAGAACTTTCCCCGGAATCATCGAGAGCAAATAACTGATTAATTAAATCTTTTGCTTTATTGTCGGCAGCTTCTTGTTTAGCTTTTAAACTTCTGCTAACTCTGGTTTCCTGCTCTTGCCAGAAATACCATTTATACACAAAATCCCGAATATTTTTATCGGTAAATTCATTAATAAACACCTTTTGCCGATGTTTATGCTCAGAGCGAAACGCTTGATAGCCTTTCGGACGAGAGGTTAAAATAAAATAGTTTTGGCGAAAATCTTGCCACTGTTTGCCAATCCATTGACTGACTTTTTCGGCATATTCGGGTTTAACTTCATCAAAACCATCAAACATCACTAACATTCGCTGACGGGTTAAATGACTTTTAGCCCAGTTCTGAGGTAAATCTAATTCTTGAGAAATATCTTGTTTAAGATGTCGCTCAATTAAGGTTGGTAAATCCAATCCTTCTGTGGTGGTAATCACTTCCTGCCATCTCCGTAAACGTAAAAAGACAGGAATTAAAAAAGGTGCATTTTGTTTGGGTTGTTTTAGAGCGTAGTTATAGGCTAAATGACGCAATAAAGTTGTTTTTCCTCGTCCACCAGGAGCCAGAATTAACAACCGTAAATTTGTCCTCTTTTTAGCCCGTCGCAATAAATCCCAAATATCATCCCCCGTACCTTTAGATTCTTCTTCTGAGCGCAGTTCTAATTGACTCAGATCCAAATTAATAAAAATTTCTTCTAGTTCTGGGGTAGAAAAACCAAAGATTGCATCTTCAATCCCTTCAATATCATCATAACGACAATCTGAATCCCGTAATTTAATTAAATATTTCCCGTCAGGATTAGCTAATTGCCAACGTATTTTTTCCAGTCCTTTGTCTAGCCAAACAAAAAAGCTTAAAGCTGAACCTTTACCATGATTTTTACCTTTGGTTCTTGCTATTTCTAAAAACCCTTGACTCCAGGCTGATCCGTAGGTAAAAAAGCCCGTGACGATAAAGGTGACTCCCCCGACAATAATCGCCTTAACCGTGTCATGTTGACTAAGCCAAGTTAAGCCGCCTGTAATGCTACCCCCGATAATTGGAAGGGAAGGAGCGGAGGTTCGGAGTTGATGGGCAACAAAAGCAGTGATTTTTCCCGTCCAAACTTGAGCCTGTTCCTTTTCCTGGTCAAAATCTGATTCTTTTTTCTCTTCAGATTCTGATGCTTCCGGCTTTGTGGTTTTATCGTCCATAAACCCCCTTTGATCAACCTCTTCTAATTATACTAGACCCCTTTGGAGTGGTGTTATTGGCTTATAAGTAGGTAGGCGTTAAAAATTATCAGACACCCACCTTATCAAGGGGGGACTAAGGGGGGATCGAACCCAAAATCCATTTTAAATTTAATTATAACCAGCTACTTACCATTTTTCAAAAATCAATTAATAAATTCAATTTCAGTTAGGGGAACCGGAAATGTTGCTTTTTTATCCCGATGGACAAGCTTTCAATAGCTATAATCAGGAAAACAACGAGCGGAACGATTAGCGAATAAACTGCGGGAATTAGGCATTAATCCTGACGATATCTAAGTTTACCCCTTGATCTCACTTTTATTACCAAGTATTTCAATTAAAGTTAACTCTATTGCTGGAAAGGATTCAATAAAAATAATTTCACCTCGATAATATTTCTGAATATCCTGATAACTACCCTGCAACGGATGGCGATAAACTTCTAAACATTCTTCCTTGAGATTGACGATCCAAACTTCTTGAATATTTGCCTCTGCATAAAGAGGGATTTTAGTATAGCGATCATAATCGAGGGTAGAATCAGAAACTTCAATAATTAAATAGATATCTTGAGGACAAGGATAGGCAGCAACATAAAAATCCGATCGAGGTATTAGTAAACTTAAATCTGGTTCTGGTTGAGAATTATTATTTAATCTAATCGGGTTTTGTCCTCCTAAGAGAATAAGATCGCCAAATTTTCGATAAAATAACTGTGTTAATCTAGCTATACCAGCAGCATGACGGGTTCCCATCGGTGACATTTTGATAATTTCTCCTCGAATTAATTCCACTTTTTCATCGGGTTTGATTATTCCCTCGGTTGCCATTTTTTCGTATTCTTCCACCGTAAACTTACGAGTAATCAGCGATAAAGACATTTTAACTAAACTCCTACTTTCTCTTTATTCTATCTTGACAGCCTTGCTGAGGTTAAATTATCAGTATCTAAACAATTAATCGGGGGTATAAACTAACTTTTTGGGGACTTGTACTGATTTTTCGGGAAAAAACAGCACTTGCCATGGCGACAAAACCGCTAGAGCTAACGTCTAGAAAGCTGGGGTCGGATCGAAACTGCCCCAAAAAAGCTACTATAGGTCAGTTGTCGATGTTAAAAAAAATAGCCGTTCCCATCTGGAACATTAAGTCGAGAAATTTTATGGTTAAGCGAAAACAGCCTTATAGTTTAATTTATCTGCTCACTCTGGTGATCGGTTTAGTGATTGCGATCGCACCTGACGGACAAGCACAAACCCCCGACTCTAACACTCCCGCCAGCGATCCTAACGAATTAAAACCCTTAAATCAAGCCGATAGTGTCCTGAGTCTTCAGGGGGGACAACGTTTAGTGGAAGAAGCGAACGCCGCTATTAATGCCGCTAAATACGATGTCGCTGTGGACAAACTCAATCAAGCGCGTCGGATTTTTAACCAACTATCTAACTATCATCTGCAATTAGCTAATAGTTTCTCAGGAATTGACCCGAAAGTATTCGATTCTCAGCGTCAAAGTGCTTTAAACACGGGACAACTGCGGGATGAAGCCACCTATCAGCTTGCTTTGGTCCATAGGGCGCAAAATCAGCCAGAATTGGCGGTTCCTTTGTTAATTCAGGTGATTCAATCCCAAAACCCCACCAGTGAATTAGGACAAAAAAGCTATCAACAACTCTACGAGATGGGATTTGTCAGCACACCCATCTCCGCACCGACTCCCACCTCGGCAACTCCTAACAACTCCCCCCCACGGCAGTAAATTTTGTCCCCATTGACGAGCTTTCGGTAACAATGGGATCAGAGTATCTTTAATTGTTTTGAGGAGTTAAGATGGTTGACTTTCGCCAAGTAGAAGCGATGATTCAAGAACAAATCCCCGATGCACAGGTGATGGTTCGGGATTTAACGGGAGGTGGTGATCATTTGGAAGCGGTGGTTATTTCCGGCGAATTTGCCGGCAAAACCCGCGTTAAACAGCATCAAATGGTTTATGGCGCTTTACAATCGGCACTGGCTACCGAAGCCATCCATGCTTTGGCATTAAAAACCTACACTCCCGACAGTTGGGCAGCAGAAAAATAACAGTTATCAGTTATCAGTTATCAGTTATCAGTTAATTTTTTGGCTCTCTTAGGTTTGGTGGGCAAAATGTATTCTAAGATACATTCTTTCTGGCGAGCGAGTGGAAGGAACCACAAAGACACAAAGGACACAAAGATTGATCGATCCTCTGTAAGTTAAACTTATCACACAGAACCTAGAA
>NZ_JADBUN010000194.1:0-35430 GCF_020245625.1 Microcystis sp. M049S2
CAGTCCAATTAATCACCCTATCTAAAGCAAAAGCGATTGATAGCACCCGAAAATTAATCCAAAGAGTGCGGGAAGAATTAACCCCCGACCAAAAACCGCAAGAACTCTTACAATTACAAGAACTCTTACAATTAATAGAGACGATTCTTGTTTATAAGTTACCGCTTCTCAATCGTCGGGAGATAGAAACTATGTTTAGTTTAGATGAATTAAAACAGACTCAGTATTTTCAAGATGTGCGCGAGGAAGCGCGTCAGGAAGGTCGTCAGGAAGGCAGACTAAACAAAGCATTAGAGGCGGTCCCTCGTTTGTTAGCCTTAGGGTTAAGCTTTGAGCAAGTTGCATCCGCCTTAGAGTTAGAGGTTGAACAAGTTAGAGCTATACAAAACGGGACATAAAAAATGCGATCGCCTTGTAAAATAAAAGCATGAAAACTGACACGATTTTTTATCAACTCTTTCAATCATTCCCCTCTATCTTCTTTGAATTAATTCAACTCCCTATAAGCGAAGCGAATAACTACCGCTTTGACTCAGTGGAAGTCAAACAATTTTCTTTTCGTCTTGATGGAGTCTTTCTGCCTCAAAATAATCACCCTAGATTTCATCGTAAAACCGGGGTTGGGTGAGGGGATAAAGTTATCCCCTCACCCAACCTTACTTACCAACGATTTAAGAAACCGCCACCATTACCCCAGCGCGGTCGGGAATTAAAGAAACCACCACCGTCAGACCAACCATTGCGCCAGGGCCGCGCATTAACGAAACTACCACCGCGACCATCTACCCAACCGCCAGCACGACTATTCCCCCAACCGCGATTGCCACCATCTCCCCAGCCTAAAGCTTGTAAACTAGGATCGGCAGTACCGGACGGCAGTTGGTTAACCCGTTCGCGTACAGCGCTAGATAGACGACTTAAACGCGCTTCAATGGGATTAGCCTCCTCTGAGGCGGCCTGAGCGGTGCTAGTCAGACCGAAGGCAGATAAAGCGAGAAGAAAGCCGACTAAACCAGTTTTATTGCTGATATTCACCTGAATTTATGCTCCTATTTGGCTTCTTGGGGATTAATTTGGGCGTGTTCGATAACTTTGAAGGCAAAAAACCCCTTTAATAATTCTGGGGGGATGGGAACCATGCCTTGACTACCGAACCAGCGATCGATTTGACTAACGGTGGCCGTATCATTGGTGATGTAATCCTGCATCATTTTAACAATGGCATAGTTGACATCATCCAAAAAAGTAGAGTTATTTTCGGGAACCATGCAAGCGATGCCAAAATTAGCTAGAGCTTCTTCGGGGACGATTTCGTAGATTTTAGGGTTATCTCTGAGGATTGTTCCCGCTAAAGAGATGCTATCCCCCGCTATTGCGTCGATTTTACCTGTTTTTAAAGCTTCGAGGGCTTCTTCTACGGTGCTGTAGGTAGTAACAATTGTCGCTTGCGGTTGTACTAATTTAATCACATCCACGGCCGCAGAAGTGGGAACCAAGGCGATGCGTTTACCGATTAGGGATTGAGGAGTGGAGAGATTGCTACCTTTTTTAGCTAAAATCCTAATCCCAGAAATGCTGTAACTGATGGAAAAATCGACAACTTTCGCCCTTTCCCAAGTAAAAGCCGTACTACAAGCGATATCGATGTCCCCGCTACGAATGAGATTAATTTTCTCTCCGGGTTGGTTAGCTTCCACCATTTGCAGGGTGACGGGACGACCGAGACGAGTTTCTAATCGTTTTCTAATTCGTTCCAACACATCCATAGAGTAGCCGACCAATTCCCCCTTATCATCGATGTAGGAGTAGGGAATCGCATCAAAACGGGTTCCTACGGTCAAAAATCCCGTGCGAGCCACTTTTTCCACCACTGTTTCCGCTAAACTTGCACTGGCGAGGAACATAGGTAATATGCAACCCAGTCCCACTAACTGTAAAATTTTCTTCATAAATCGAGTGCTTGCTCCCGTACAAACATAACTATACTAGAATTCGCTAAAAAATCTTCAGGGCTTCCATAATAATTTCTGTGAACTTTTACAAATTAGATGGCGGTTCAAGGCGAATTAATTGACCGTTACCTTCATCGGTGAGCAGGTATAAAAATCCTTCGGGACTTTGACGCACATCCCGCACCCTCTGACCGATGGGAATCGCTTCTTGATTGATAATTTCACCGGATTTATCCACTTCCAGACGACGAATATCCCTGGAAACTAAACCACCGGCGAATAAATTTCCCTGCCAATCAGGAAAGCGATTACCGGTATAAAAGACCAATCCTGAAGGAGCGATCGCAGGTGTCCAAATTGTTTTCGGATCGATCAGACCTAGTCGAGATTTTTCGCTGGAAACTGGGGTATTAGTGCCGTACTCTTGACTAGCAGAAACCAATGGCCAACCGTAATTTTTTCCTTTTTCAATTAAATTTAATTCATCCCCTCCTTTCGCTCCGTGTTCTGTTGCCCAGACTCTTCTAGTCATCGGATCAAAGCTGATTCCTTGAATATTCCGATGACCATAACTCCAAATTTTAGAACCCGCAAAAGGATTATCTTTCGGTGTGGAACCATCGTCATTGATGCGGATAATTTTACCTAAATGACTTTGCCGATTTTGGGCCTGTTTTCTAATTAAATCCCCCGCTAATTGTAGGGGAGGATTACCCCCGTCCCCAATCGCTACCAATAAAGTGCCATCCGGTAGCCATAATAACCGCGAACCGAAGTGTTGAGAGCCGGTTTTTGCCTGGGAAACTTCAAAAATAACCTGCACATCTCGCAAACTTGCACCATCATAAACCGCACGAGCGACGCGGGTACGATTAGCCTCCTGGTCTCCGTGGGCATAAGTTAGATAAATCCAGCGATTTTGGGCAAATTGCGGATGAATTGCCACATCGAGCAATCCTCCTTGTCCGACGGCAAAAACTTCGGGAACTCCAGCGATCGCTTTTGGTTCTAATTTACCCTCTCTAACCACTCTTAAACGACCGGGACGCTCCGTGATCAGGATTTCCCCGTTAGGTAGCCAAACCATCGACCAGGGATGCTCTAAACCCTCGATTACGGTCACTTTTTGCCATTGATTTGTCTGGGAATTATTCGCCGAAGTTAATACATTTGCACCTTGACAACTGGAGATAATTATGGTAAGCAAAACGCTGGATACTATAGGCGAGAAAATGCGATTAAGAGAAGTAAGCATTAGTTGGTAACTCCCCATACAAATATTGGTCAATTTTCCCCGACTAATCAAGCTCACCCTATTTTAGAAACCGGGCAGTTTTAAGAAACATTTTAGGCGGTTTGACTTCATTGGGCAATGCGCTCTCAACAAGAATTCCTACCCTCGTACCCACCGTTAGCTCTAAGGGAACATCGGTTTGAAGCACTGTCCGATCAAATATAGCTTCGAGTTCTTGGAAAATTACTCTTGACAGGCTATGGCCCGTTTCTAGTATATTCTGTTGGGTGTAGAGCCTAAACGTTCAATCTATTAGTATTCTTAGTATTCCTATGGTCAATCAATAGACATCCCCAAAAACTTATAAGCGAGTCACAGCAAGACAGGCAGATTAGACCGAGAGTCAAAATTAACTCTAAAGATGGATTGATCAGTGCTTGGTGTTGCTGAAATTTTGAGGTGTTGCTATGATGACTCTAGAATCTCTTCCTTTGGAGTATAGAGGCTATGACTCAAAAAGTATTAGCGAAATTAATTTCTTTTGCTGGTTGCGATAAGCTAGGACTATTCAAGATAGCGATCGCATCTTCTTGTTTGATGATTGTTCCGCAGGAGCAAGTTAGGGCTGCATCTATTTTCATAGCGAATCACAGCTTTGAAGACCCGATCGCTCCCCAACAGGGGACGACCGGATTTTATACCGATAACAATAGTCCTGTCGTTATCGGTAACTGGTATAACGCACATAGTCCCGGTGCGGATCAGGGGGTTTTGGATCCAACCAAATCTCAAATTCTTACTGGCCAAAATTGGTTTTACAATCTACAACCGGTTCCCGATGGAGATCAAGTAGCCTACAGTGACGGGGGAACTATCGCCCAGACACTTTCCGCAGTTTTGCAACCGAACACGCGATATACTTTGAGTGCGTATATCGGACGCAGAAACGTTATTGCCTTTCCAGCCAACAGTATCCAACTTGTAGCAGGTAATATTCTAGTATCTAGCAACAGTGTTACTCCCGCTGCCGGAACTTTCGAACGTGTCACCGTTAGCTATACCAGTGGTGGCGTCGGCGATCCTCTAATCGGTAAGCCATTAGAAATTTATCTGAGCTCATTTGGAAGCCACACAAATTTCGATAATGTAACCCTTGACGCTTCTCCCATTCCCGAACCTTCCGCGATATTAGGATTGCTAGGTTTCGGACTGTTGGGAATCGCTTCAAAGTTACGACAAAAACAATAAGTAGTCGTGCAAAATTAATTTCCTAGTCGGGACGGGAAACGGCTTAGATCTGTAATTAATTTTGCTTAGGTACTTAATTTAACCGAATTAGGGGTATCAAGCTTTCCTGCCACTGATTCCCGCAATAAATCTTCTGGAGAGATATCCCTAACCCTCTCAAACTTCTTAAAATTGTTTTGACAATTCCCCCAAAGGAGTTTAGCATCATGATAATAGGAATTATCAGTTAGGTGTGACTAGAATGTGATCTGATAGTCGCTTTTTTACTTTATCAAGCTATCATTCAACACTTCTGAATTCATCCATGACTCTCCCGATTTTATCATTATTGATATAATCGGTTTTTATTTCTTATCCCAATAATTGCTCGATTCCCTTATCTTGAAAAAATTGACTAAATAGGGTTTGCTAAATAAATCTAAAAACCTTGTTGGGTAAGACTTTTAGACTTTTTTCCCTTCAAAAAGTGCCAGCCATTGCGGGGATCGGGGGGAAAATTCAGGTACTTCTTCCCTGAAAATTAGGTAATTGACCCTCTCAAAATCGGTAAAACCCTACACCCCACACCCCACACCCTGCCCCCAGGAAAAACTTTTTGCCGCAAGCCCTAGTTAAACCCCATGGGGAATGGGAGTTACCTGACAATTTAGCGGCTTTTCTCCTCAACACTTAAATTAATCGTGGCGCGGGGGTTTATTGGTCGCAGAACCCGCCGGAACGACCTTGGAGGTGGGGGGGATACCTTTGAGGGAAATGAGCGTATTCATCACCGTTTTTGCCACGGGAGCGGCAACAGTGGAGCCAAAAGTATTGGCACCCTTGGGTTCATCCACCACCACCAAAACCACATAACGGGGCGATTCGATCGGTAAAATCGCGACAAAACTGGTAATTTTGGCGTTAGGTAGATAACCCCCCGTCGGACTAGCTTTTTGTGCGGTTCCCGTTTTACCTCCGATGCGATAACCGGGGATTTGGGCTGCTACCCCCGTCCCCTTGCTGACGACGGTTTCCATCATTTCCACCACTTGCCGGGCCACGGTGGGAGAAAAGACTTTTTTGCTAGGATAATCAGGCTGCCAGTGCAAACGGCCGCGGTCGTCGGCTAATCCTTTGATCACATGGGGAGTCACCAGGGTGCCACCATTGGCCAGCGCACCGTGCATCTGTACTAATTTTAAAGGCGTTAGGGATAAACCTTGACCAAAGGAAGCGGTGGCCGATTCAATGGCATTATCCAGAAATTCTGGTTCGGGTTTGAGATATCCTGCCACTTCTCCGGGTAAATCTACGCCAACCCTTTGATTTATTTCCAATCCTAATAAACTTTTATAGAAATCAACTCGCCCCATTTTTTGGGCAATTTGCACCATGGCCACGTTACTAGAGGTTTGCAGAACTTTGGCCATATCTAGCGCCCCATAACCCTGTTTAGAGGCATTTTTAATCGTCCAGGGACCGACAGTAATTGCCCCCGGATCATTGACTACTGTATTAGCTTTAATTGCCCCTGCTTCCATAGCCAGGGCGATAATAATTGGTTTAAAAGTTGACCCCGGTTCGTACTGATCGGCTACGGTCCAATTTTTAAATAGAGCCACATTGGCTTTATAGTATTCATTAGGGTTAAAAGTTGGCTCACAAACTAGGGCTAAAAGAGAACCATCAAGGGAGTCCATGACGATGACAGCCCCTCGTTTAGCATTAAATTTTTTTAGCTGTTCTCGCAAGGCCGTCCGGGCTGCTCTTTGTAGTTTTAAATCGAGGGTTACTTCTAACTGTAATTCATCAAATTGAAAGATACCATCGGGAACAAAAGCCGGTAAAATTCGCCCGTCTCCCATGCGTCTTGTATTGACAGAAAAAGGGTCTCTTTCTAATAACTGACTGGAACCTCTTTCTAATCCTGCCTGGCCACGATGTTCTTTATCTACATAGCCAATCACGTCAGCTGCCACATCGTCTTGGGGATAATAACGAGCGTATTTTTCCTCTAATTCTACACCGTCAAGAGATAATTGTTTTAAGCCCCTAGCCACGGATTCGGTTAATTGATTGGCTAAACGAATTCCTGTTTCTTTTTCTTTAAATCTTTGAATGAGTTGATTAGTGGGAATATTTAATAAAGGAGCTAATTTATCAGCCACTTCTGCCGGGGAAATAGCGAACAGTTTTGGGTGTACATAAAGAGTATAAATCAAGCGATCGGTCGCCAAAACATTACCATTACTATCGACGATCGCCCGCCGGGGAATATAGGGTCTAATACTGGTGGTTTGCTGTTGTCTGGCTCTTTTTTGCAATTCCTGTGCTTGTACTATTTGCAACTGATACAGTCGCCAAGCTAACCCCAAAATACCCATGACTAAAATCAACCACACCACCACTAATCGCCCGTTACTCAAAGGCAATTTTTTAAACTGTTGTTGCTGTTTTTTGGCGTTTAAATAGGACTTCCTGTCCCGGACTCTGCCCGAGGGCGATCGAGTTTCTTTGCTTCTAAATCGGGGTCTTTTTGTGTCAGTCATGAGCAGTATCTTTCAGTTATCAGTAAACAGTGATCAGTAAACAGTGATCAGTAAACAGAGTAATCAGTGATCAGTAAAAAGACAGTAGGAAACTTCTATTTAATACTGCACACTTAAAAACTCACATCTGATAACTTTTAACTTACCCACTGATAACTGATAACTGATAACTGATAACTGTTAATAGGCACTTCTGGGTTGAGAATTGACGGTAGATTGGGGTTGAGAAGCAGGATCCTGTTTCAGGTTAGGAGTAGATTTACGCTGTAAAAAGATAGTCTGGAAGGGTTGGGGATGAGTTAATCCGGTTTCGGGTTTTTCTGCTTGTTGAGCTAGTTGATGTTTAAGGGTTTCATTGGTGGCCAAAAGATGGCGCTCGTGACGTTGCAGTGTTTCTAGTTTACCAAATTCTTTGTCCCAAACCTTGGGAATATATACCGTCCAAGCATATATTCCCAGAGTCGAACCCAACAGACAAAAAGTAATCACGGCCACTATTCTTTCTAGGAGGCAAAGGAAACGTAATTGACGCGAGGCTAATTGTTTTTGTGTCGGGGCCACGGGAACTCTCACCACCGATTTAGTCGTCGGTTTTACTGTTGGGGTCGTCTGATTTACTGGTGACTGGGGACGAGGTTGAGTCGGTTGGCTTTTTTGGCGAGAAACGGGAACGGGAATATAGGAATTATGGGCAGCAGACATGATTTTCTCTCAATATTTCTAGCTAGTGGTCGTTGTCAAAAATTAAGTTTCTAAAATTAGGAGTCGGTCATCAGTAGTCAGTAGGAAATATTTAATTGATCACTGTTGCCTTTTTTCCTTTTTACCTTAAAATCACTGTTCTAGCTCTAGACGTAAACGATATAAGATAGTTTGCGGATGAACTTGAGCGAGAATTTGATTAATCACCGTACTTGGTCCAGATGCCCCCCAACTACAACCGCGTTCTAGATAGATTTTAGCGGCTTTCCCGATGGTATAGGTTCCATAAGCGGCAATTGCTCCCTGTAAGAGAGCGGTGCTACCGTAGAGGGTTAAAGAGGTGGGATTTTCAAAAATACTCGCCGCTGCCGCTGCCGTTTTGCCCAAACCGATAATCACAGTGCCGAGGATTTCCCCCACCAGCAACCCCGCACTACTGAAAAGTAGAGTCCGCCAGAGTTGACCAGCTTGGTGACTGGTAATAGGCAAGCCGTACAAACGAGCTAAAGCCCGAACTAGAGTCAAATCGACGATTGAAGCTCCTAGGAGGTCTAAAATAGCGATCGGATTGGCCGCAATCGCTAAAGCCTTATATTTCGCGTATTGCCAGATAATTTCCTCCGCTTGACTGTCCCGGAGTTCCAGGGTTTTTCTAGCGATATTTTCCTCCGCTTCTTGCCCTTGCACTAAAGCATTTAAGGCCAGCAGCGATCGCCCTTCCCGATTTAAAATCGTTAAGAGTTTATCTTGCAGCTCCTCAATTTGGGGGGGAGGGGTTTCCCACTCAGTCACCACGCGCCCATCAGGGTATTCCACCCGTACGGGAATCGGTTGCGGTTCGGCGGCTACCATAACTATCTCATCGCTAGTTAACAAATCTTCTAACGTTTTTTCGTCCCGATTGGTTCCTAATCTCTGTAACTGCTGAAAAATCTGGCGGCGATCAGCTTCTGGATAGAGATCAATCTTATTAAACACCAAAATGATCGGTTTTTTCGCCCCGCGCAATTCTCCTAAGGCCTCGTATTCGGTGCGGGTAATGTCCCCGGCGACGATAAATAAAATCAAATCGGCACTTTTAGCGACTTCTCTGGCCATATTCGCCCGTGCTTCTCCCTCAATCTCATCCAATCCGGGGGTATCGATTAATTCTATCTGAATTTTACCCGTGGCTGGTGTCCAACGCACCGATCGCGGCCAGCGTGTCACCCCGTGCAGGGGTCCAGTTGTCAGGACTTTTTGACCGACTAAAGCGTTTACCACCGAGGATTTACCGCGACTGACTAACCCGAAGGCTGCCACCCGAATCACCGTTTCATCCAGTTTATCCAAGGCCGATTTTAAGGACTGCAAATCCTGTTTAACGGCGGCCTGAAGTTGGGGATCGGGGGGATAATTCCAATGACGGCGAAAACTGGCATACCAAGTTAAGGCCTGTTGTAAACTAGCTTTAGCCTGATTGTAATGAGTTTCCTGGAGAGATGGGGTCTTGGTCACGGTTGTTTTTTAACTGTTTATTGATGCTGCTGCCTTTATTGTAGAGTTTCGGGGCGGTAACTGAGATGAGGTTATCTGGGGAGATGGGGACGTGGGGGTGTGGGGAGTAGGAGAGATGGGGGAATTTCAACTAAAACCCTAAAACCCTAACACCTAACATCCTACTCCGCCAATCCCAATTGACCCAATAGCTGAAGGATAGTTTTTCCCGTTACGGGATCTCGCCAATCGGGGGCAATTTCTGCCAGGGGAAGCAGCACAAAGGCCCTTTCTCGGCAGCGGGGATGGGGTATCTGTAATTCGGGCGTTTCTAAGATCAGGTCTTCATAAAATATTAAGTCTAAATCGAGGGTACGCGGTCCCCATCTTTCCCGTCGGACTCTCCCGAATAACTGCTCGATTTCTAATAATTTATGCAGTAAATCTAAGGGCGATAAATCCACTTGCACAATGGCGCAACCGTTGAGATAATCAGGCTGAGGAGGGCCGACGGCTGCGGTTTGATACCATTGGGAATGAGCTTCTAGTTTAATTCCTTTGACTCGCTCTAATTCCCCTAAAGCTTGCCCTAAAATTGTCGCTGAATCCCCTAAATTACTGCCCAGAGCGATCGCTGCCCGCTTCATCCACACCCTTCCTCAACAATAATCTCGGCTAATTCCCCTGTCGCTCCCAAAGATTTACCTAAAAACATATTGACATTTGGATGCTTTTGTGATAGTTCAAAAACTTGGGCTTCGATCGCATCCGTAATTCCACCAGCAAAGAGGAAATAGGGCAGTATAGCGATTTTTTGGCTACCTTGAGCGATTAAAATCTCGATTTGTTGGCATAAACTCGGTTCTATCGACCAATAAGCTGTAATTGCCCCAAAAAACGCCGCTAGATTTTCCACTTCCCGATTACCCCCGGGGCGACGACTACCGTGGGACAGTAAAATGCGGTCTTGGGGGCTTAAATCAGCAAATTGTCGGGATAACAGCGATTTTATCCCCTGATAACTGCCTAAATGGGGCTTTAACTCTAACTTGATCGGTGATCGCACTTTGTCCACGGCTGCGGGAATATCTTCTTTAACGTGAACCCCCGACAGGAGAAACAGGGGGATAATCTGCAACCGGTTACATCCTTGGCTTTGTGCTTGTTGGGCAAAAGCTTCTATTTGTTGATGGAGCGGTATTATCGCTAATTCTAGGGCGGCAGTCCCTACTAATACCCGATTATCTGCTTCTAGAACCGCTAGAGATGGGCTAAACTCCGATTTACTCGCCAATCTTTCGGCGGGTTGACTAATTTTTTCCTGAACTAAGGCTGCTAATTGTGTCACCGCCATGGCTGGACGCGGATCGCGACTACCGTGGAAAACCAATAAGTAGGCTGAGGAGGTCTTCAAAGAAATCTTGCCAAAATAGTTTAGTTTTTAGCCTAATACATTTTGTCTCCCTTTAGGCATCAATGCCCCTGATATTCTCAATTTAGCTGGTAAGGGGGAAACGTCCCCATTGGTGGGAAGTGCTACCATTTTACGCAATGTAAAGTGTGAGCAAATCAGCCCGCCGGCTTGAGTTAGCCTAGATATTGAGGTATAACCTAATTAATCGCCCAACTTAGTCAACGAGGCAGTTAACGTGAAAGTGGAAACAGACAGTAAACAATTACCCTCCTACGAACAACCACCCCTAATAGAAGTGGTAAAATTACCTACAGTTTTATCATCAGAATCTTGCCGGATAGACGCAGCAGAAGATGATGATGATGAACTGGATTGTCGGGGAGTTTTTGTAGTTTCTCATCAACCGAAAATCTTATTTTCCGAAGAAGTGAACATTAAATCTCAGAAAAAATCCAATTGGAAACCTTGTGTTGTAATTGATAAGTCTCGAATCGAAGATGATAACTAATGACCTTTGGTATGAGGCGGTAGATGCAAATGTTGAGTTAACCCAAGGGGATATTATTCTTAATTGTCCTGTGGTTCGTTGGGCTTCTAAATCTGTTGAGGTAAGCAATCAAACAGAAATTGAAACCCTTCGATCCTTAGTGGAAGTAGCTGAGATTGATCTGGTTGTTATCACCCAAGGCTGCGACTTAGAAAACAAGAAAGTCAACAATGTCATCCTTTGCCCTCACTTTGCTCTCAGCCAATATCAAGAAAATTGGGAACAGGCCATGAACAATATGAAACAAAATCCTACGGCCAAGGCGTGGGGGAGATATTGTGATGATATTAAAAATGGTTATATATGGAATCTTTCTATGCTCAACGAAGGAGAAATCGGCGACCTAAAATTAACTCATCGAATAGTTGATTTTCATGATGTGTACACTTTACCGAGGACTTTTTTGGAATCCTTCTTGCAAAATAAACAGCAATCTAGACTTCGTTTACGTCCTCCCTATCGTGAACATTTATCTCAAGCTTTCGCTAGATTTTTTATGCGAGTTGGTTTACCTACAGGAGTAAAAAAAGTCTGGTAATAGATAAATCACCTTAACTGGCTCTTTTGGATTTGGTGGGTAAAATGTATTCTGAGATACAGTCCTGCTGGCGAGGGAGTGGAGGGAACCACAGAGACACAGAGGACACAAAGATCGATTCTATGTAAGTTAAACTTATCACACAGAAGCTAGAAGAGCCCTTAACTTTTACCAATAACTACCTATAGGGAAAGATTGGTTTTTTGACGATTCGATAAATCCTATGGTTTCCTATCCACAGTTCCAGTTTTGTTGGTGATTTGGTTCACTTGATAACGAATTATTGCGATCGCTTGCCATTAACTAATTTTCAGCGATAATCTAAAGTCAGAGTCCATCGGGAGATAAGATCATGAACTTTCGTCTAGTTCTATTTTCAGGCCTAGTGACGGCTTTAGTCGGAGCAGGTATCGGTTATGGCATTAGCCGCATTGAACGCAATCCCAGCCAAGTCAACTATAAAAATCCCTATAGCTATCAAATCATCTATGGACGTTATTTGACCGGTGCCGGGGCAGCTCTGGGCTTCTGTGTGGGCGCGGGTTTGCAAATGGTCAAAGAACTCAAAGAAGCCAGAGATAGAGAAATGGGCATCCTAGATGATGGGTCAGAATTCTAGTCTTTTGGGGCTAATTCCTCAAGAATGATGAATTGAACGTGATTAATCGCTAAATCGCCGATGGGAACTTGGGTTTTTAACACCGGTTGTCCTTCACTGAGCATTCGTTCAAAGGGGATATCTTTGGCAATTTCCGTGTGATACCAAGCTAAACCCATAAAGAAACGATTGGGATAGGGACCGCCTTCAAAAATATCATCGGGATTGGACTCCATGGGAACCCAACCGATAGAGGGAAGATAAAATTCCATCCAGACGTGATTGTAATCCGGTTCGAGGGGTAAATTACGTTCGAGGGGATGGGGTGGGCATTTATAGCGTCCTACCGTGCGACAGGCAATACCATTGAGACGACACAAAGCCAATAATAAACCCACATATTCGCCACAGGAACCCACTCCGCGCCGCAGGGCAATATCAGGGGTGTCGATGTTGGGTTTGATGCCGTAGGAAAGCTGATCATAGACGTAGTTACGAATACTATAAACTTTTCGGAGGAGATTGGTTTCCCGACCGATCGCTTCTTCGGCAGCATTGAGGATAATTTCTGTATTCATGGCCAGATCATCATTATCGATCAAATAGCGATCGGGAAAATCGGCGGGTAAGGGGGGTAAATCTTCGCAATCTTTGGGGGTAATTTGGTATTTAATTCCCCATACTTCTAAGACTACTTTCCACCCAAAAATATGACGTTGTTTGGCGGTTATTTGATCGAACTTAAATACTGCCACCCGCTGCCCGTCTTGAATTTCTTCAATAAAAGGCAATCCCACCGCTTCGACGCTGCGAATTTTTTGCCGTGGTGTTTCTAAGGGTAAAGCGATGCGCCATTCCACATCTTTTAGTTCGATATTATAGAGAGGTTCTAATTCCTCGACGTAGGATAATTCAATCAGATAACCATTAGAAAGGGCGTATTTTTTAGCGGGATCGTAGTGAAAATATAGAGGATGGACAAAAGTACGCGGACGATAACTAAGTTCGTAAACCTGTTCGGAATTGGGATTATCGCGGATAAAGGGTTCTTGGAAAGCATAGGCCACATATAAGATATCCTTGCCACTGTTAGCATCGCGATAAAATGCTAACCCCGTCGGTGATTCAAAAGGAGTTATCATGCTAAAAAGCTGTTCTCCCGTGGCGCGATCAAGACAGTAAACCGTTTGTTCTAGGGTATCCGTTAACCAAAGTTCTTCCCCGCGAATGGTGATATTTTCGATGCCGATACCAGGCGCGTACAAACGAGTAATTTCCTGTCCCGATTGGCGATCAAATATAAAGATTTGTCCAGAACGTTGACAAGTGACATAAATTGTGTTACCAGTTACGGCGACTCCGTTAGCGGTGTAGGGAAGACGGGTGAAAAATTTCGGGGTAAAATCTTCGAGAGTGCAGCAGTAGAGATTTTCGCGGGTAGTAAACCAGAGGTTATTTTGATCATCGATTGCCAATCCCGTCGTCCCGACGAATTCTTGCCAGCGATGGGAATTAATTACGGTTGTATGACCAGTATCGAGGGCAATTTGGTATAAATAGCCGTTTTTTGCGTCGATAGCGATTAATTTGTTATCTTGAAATACAATTCCGTGCAGGGCTGTGGCGCTAATCGGGCGAATCGTTTGACGATGGGAGGGAAGACTGGCAGGATCGAAAATCATAGGAGGAAGCGAAAAGGGAGAGCGTTTTTAAGTGAATAAAACAGCAATTCTCCCCACGATAGCAAATTTTCTCGCCCTTGAATGCTCGTAATGAACTCCAATTCTGAAAAAAATGTCAAGAATTGTCACCTATAGTCCCTCTCATACCCTTGTACCTACCTACGAGTGTTTCAATCGTTGCAGTTATTGTAATTTTCGCAGGGATTTAGGCACTGATGGCTGGTTAAGTTTAGACAAGGCAAAAGAGATTTTAACTGCTTTGCAGGGTTCGGAAATTACGGAAATTTTAATTCTTAGCGGCGAAGTTCATCCTTTAGCACCCAATCGAGAGTTATGGTTTCGGCATATTTATAATTTGGGAGAATTGGCTTTAAATATGGGTTTTTATCCCCATACCAATGCGGGAATTTTAACTTTGGCTGAGATGGAAAAACTAAAAAATGTCAATCTATCTATGGGCATAATGTTAGAACAAATGACGGTGACTTTATTAGATACTGTCCATCGTCATGCCCCCAGTAAAGTGCCATCCCTGCGTTTAGAACAGTTACAATGGGCGGGAGAATTAGGAATTCCTTTTACCACGGGTTTATTATTAGGAATTGGTGAAACAGAATGCGATCGCTTAGTAACCTTAGAAACTATTGCCACTATTCATCAACGTTGGGGACATATTCAAGAAGTGATCCTACAACCCTATAATCCGGGTAAAAGAGAACAGTGGCAAAATAATCCTTTTGATCTGCAAAAATTACCCGATCTGGTTAGACAAGCTAGGGAAATTTTGCCCCCAGATATTGTCATTCAAATTCCCCCGAATTTAGTACCAGATCCTCTTTTTCTCTTGGATTGTTTAGCGGCAGGAGCGCGGGATTTAGGCGGTATTGGCATTATCGATGAAGTTAATCCCGATTACCTCCATTTACACCCCAATAAATTAAAGGAATTTTTGGCAGTTTATGGCTGGGAATTAAAGGCGCGTCTGCCGGTTTATCAGTAATCAGTAAACAGTAAACAGTAATCAGTGAAAAGATAGCACTGTTAATGCCATTTAACACTCCTTACTTAATACCGCATAATTGATTATTATTCATTCTTAATTCTCCTGACGACCGACTCCTAACCCTAACAACAATTTTTGATTTTTACCAGAGGTCTTATGATTCCCTCAAGCGAGCGCTACTGGCTCAAAAATGCCCATATTCCCGTTTCCCTCCTAGAAAATGAGGGGTTTTCTCCGCAAACCGCCGAGGGATTAACCTTAGTTAATCTGGAAATTAATGACGGTAACATTAATCGCATCACCTCAACAATCCCCCCCGAAGATAATATTCCCGTTATTGACCTCAAAAAAAAGATTGTTTTTCCTTGCTTTGTCGATATGCACACCCATCTCGATAAAGGTCATAGTTGGCATCGTTGTCCTAATAATGATGGCACTTTTGACAGTGCCTTAAAAATGGTTCTAGAGGATTCCCGACGGGAGTGGCGCTTAGAGGATGTATATCGTCGTATGGAATTCGGACTTAAATGCAGTTATGCCCATGGAACCGCCGCTATTCGCACTCATATCGACTCTTTTGGTCAACAGGCCCAGATTAGCTTAACTGCTTTGGGAGAATTGAAACGACAATGGGCCGGTAAAATCACCCTGCAAGCGGTTTCTCTAGTTTCCCTTGACTACTATCAAACCTCCGAGGGAGCGGCCTTAGCCGATAAAATTGCCGAATTTGGAGGCATATTAGGGGGAGTAGCCTACACAAATCCAGATTTACAGGCACAAATTGATATTACCTTCAAATTAGCCCAAGAAAGGGGTTTAAATCTCGATTTTCATCTGGATGAAAACGGCGATTCCGATTCTACCTGTTTAGCAGCGATCGCGCGTACTGCTATCAAAGAGCAATTTGACGGACAAATCATCTGTGGTCACTGTTGCAGTTTAGCGGTACAATCCCCTGAAATAATCCAAGAAACCCTAAATTTAGTCAAAAATGCGGGCATTGCTATCGTTAGCTTGCCGATGTGCAATCTCTACCTACAGGATCGTCAAGAGGAAAAAACCCCTTTTTGGCGCGGGACAACTAAGGTAAAAGAGATGAAAAAAGCGGGAATTCCAGTTGCTTTTGCCAGTGATAACTGTCGCGATCCCTTTTATGGTTTTGGGGATCACGATGGTTTAGAAGTCTTTACCCAAGCGGTGCGGATTGCCCATCTCGACACACCCTACGCTGACTGGGTAAATAGTGTCACCCTCACCCCAGCCAATCTGCTCGGATTGCCCCATTTAGGGCGCATTAAGACGGGTCTAGAGGCAAATTTGTTAATTTTCAAGGCTCGCTACTTTAGCGAGCTATTATCGCGACCACAGTGGGATCGCCTTGTGATTCGGCGCGGGTTGAGCATCGATACTACTCTCCCCGATTACCAAGAGTTAGATGATTTAGTTCTAGGAATTGAGCAACTCCTGTAAGGGTTTGACAAAAACCACCGATTCTAGGTTTATAGCACCATAAATATGGGGAAAGGTCTCTTTTTCTAGCTCTAAAGTGGCATTTTCTGGGTTAGGATGCTGGGGCTGCTCCCATTTAACCGGGGACTGCAATTGTTCGAGAGAAATGGCTAAAACCAGCAAGTCTGGCTGATTTTGATAAAAAGCGGCCACAACTTTCGGAATTTGTTCTAAGGTGGAGCAATGGATAAATCCCTCATTTTTTAGGGAATACGCCCGATATTCCCCCATTTCACGAGCTATTTGCCAACCTCTTTCTGTGGTGATGTGATAGATCATCGGTTCGCCTCCTACTGTCACTTTATCCCTAATTTTAGGATATAGCCTGAAGCTGTCAGCAGCCCTCAATTCTCTTAAACTAGGGGTCAGGGAATAAAGACAAGAAATTTGTCCGACCAATTACCAGAAAAAAATTGCCGATAATGGCCTCAAAATCTCTTGATAGTCTCCTTTTACCTGATATTAACCTTTTCCCCTTAAAATGAGCTTACCGAGCCAGTAACTGCAAAAATCTATGCTAGATAAAATATTTACTCCCAATCCCTACGCTGAAAAACCCGCGCCGCTGCGTCCTCGCAAGGGGGTAATTATCGGTGTTGGTCAGGTGGGGATGGCCTGCGCTTACTCGATGTTAATTCAAGACTGTTTTGATGAATTAATTCTGCAAGATATCGCCACGGATAAAGTCGAAGGGGAAGTGATGGATTTAAGGCACGGAATGCCTTTTATTGAACCCACAGACTTGAAAATGGGAACCGTGGCCGATGTGGGACAAAATGCCGATGTGGTGATTATTACTGCTGGGGCCGCCCAAAAAGAGGGAGAAACCAGATTACATCTCCTTGAGCGAAATGTGGCGATTTTTCGCCGTATTCTGGAGGATGTGGCTGTTTACTGCCCCAGTGCTTTGATTTTGGTGGTGAGTAATCCCGTCGATATCATGACCTATGTTACCCTGAAAATCACCAATTTTCCGCCTTCTAGGGTGATTGGTTCGGGTACGGTGCTAGATTCTGCCCGTTTACGCTCTCTTTTATCCACCCAACTCCATGTAGATGCGCGTAACGTCCACGCTTATATTATCGGTGAACACGGGGATAGTGAGCTTGCTGTGTGGAGTTCGGCTAATATCGGAGGAGCAAGGTTACTAGAAGGAGATTGGCAGGATTTAAGCGCAACCGACCAAGAAAGCTTAACAGAAATTTTTCTTCAGGTTAAAAACGCCGCCTATGAAATTATCAAACGCAAGGGTTATACTAGCTATGCGATCGGTTTAGCTACCACGGATATCGTTAAAGCGATTTTACGTTCCCAAGAAAGAATTCTGACTATTAGCACTCTCCTCGATGGTCAATACGGTCTCAAAGATGTGTGTTTAAGTATTCCCTCGGTGGTTAACGAGAAAGGAGTGATAAAAACTCTGAATCTTGCTCTTAGTCCCAGAGAAACGGAACAGTTACATAATTCAGCCAAAATTATGCGCGATTTAATCGATCAACTCAAAATTTAACTTAGGGTTGGCTGAATAAATCTAAAAACCTTGTTGGCTAAGATTTTTAGATTTTTTTGCCCTGAAAAAGTGCCGAACATAAGAGCGATCGAGGGGAAAATTTAGGCACTTTTTCCCCGAAAATTAGGTAATTGTGGGGTGGACTGAAGAATTAGTGCTAGACTTCCCGAAAAGTCTATTTTATTGCAGCTTGTTGTTAGGAATATGCTCTGGCTAATACGCTTTTAGTTATGATATGGGGAAAAGTTCCGGCGATGGCGCTAAAATGGGGTGATATGCTGAAAGTTTCCAATTATCTTTACTCTCAGCAGTGTTATACAGTCGGCAGAATTGTGCAAAAAGTATATTGAGATACAGAAATGCTAGGAGAATTAGTTGAAATTGTAACCAAATTATTTGAAGTCAGCGATCGCTTGAAGCAATCTGAGGATGAAGATCGAAAACGGGTTATAAAGTATTTTAACCAAGTAGGGGATTGCCTTCTGGGTATTGAACAGGAACTTAGAAATGGCAACCCCTATCATGGCAGGTGGGGCGAACTTCAGGAATATGCTAGAAATTTTCCCAAAAGCATTAGTAAAGCTATAGGTGAAGATAAAGAAAAAGAGCTATCCTTGCTATTAGAAGCAATTGTAAATAATACTCCTGAAGACGATAGCGATATTACAACAATTGCAACTACTGGTGGCAGATTTAAAGCACTTGCAGTCAATATTGCTACAGAAAATGGAGAAGCTCCACCACCGGTTAAACAACCGAAACAACCTATACCTGTAAGCCGTAGAACTGTTGTGTATGCAGCTATCGGAACGGCTACAGCCATTGCGACTGGGACGGCTGGTTGGTTTGTTCGTCAATATCAACCATCTGTTCGATGGAAGATGGTTAGCTTTTTAGGAGAAAGCACAAAGAACAAAGTAATTCTTTTTGACGCTCCATTAATGATTAGTGAACGTATTAAAGCAATAACCAACAGTCAATTTATTATCGAAGTTGATACAACTGGAGACATACTAACGGAGGAAATATTACAAAAAGTAAGTGCGGGAAGAGATATTCAATGCGGATTTAGTGGAATTTATTATGAACAAGAAAAATATAGACCCCTCTACTTTGGTTGTGCTGTTCCTTTCGGGTTGAGTCCTCAAGAACAAACTGCTTGGCTCTCATATAAAAAAGATCCTAACGACCAGCTAACTTATATACAAAGTCTTTACAGAGAAATAGGTTTGAATGTAATTCCTTTTCCAGCAGGAGCGACAGGGGGACAGATGGGAGGTTGGTTTAAGAAAGAGATTAATACAGTTGCAGACTTCAATGGGTTAATTATGCGTATTCCTGGATTGGGAGCAGATGTATTATCAGATTATTTCGGTATCAATACAGATAAAAAGATTTTTGGAAAAGCACTCTCAATAGAAAAAATATCTACCGAGCTTGAAAAAGGCACTATACAAGCTGCTGAATGGATTGGACCGCACGATGACTTTCAGTTAAATTTGCATAAAGCAGGAGCTAAATACTACTACTATCCTGGATGGTGGGAACCAAGCACAACTTTTGATGTGCAAGTCAACAAAGATGCTTGGGAAAATTTGCCACCAGAGTATCAAAGAATATTTGAGGCTGTTTGCCATGAAACCTACACAAAGATATTATCCGAATATGATCGAAGAAACGCTCGGACGCTTGGAGATATAAGGAAGTTAGAAAGTTCAGGAAATATCAAAATCCTACCATTTCCCGATGAGGTTCTACAGGTAGCTCAAGCTAAAACAGAGGAACTTCTTAAACTGTATGATGCGAATCCGCAGTTTAAGGAAGTACATGATGAGTGGGAAGGATTTAAAACACAAATGAGAAGTTGGGATGATTTATCCGACTTAACTAAAATAATGTCTCGTTTAAATCAACCCATAAATATGGTAGTGCAGTAGGTGGTTTAATTAGTAGTGTGGTTGGTCTGGTTTTTGGTCTTTCGGATAATGTAAATTCACAGTCTTGAATGCTGCTTGACCTTGATTGGGTAAGCGATAACTGAGAATATCTCCTTTAGCGATCGCCGCTCTGGTAGGGTGCGTTAATGAAATGTAACGCACCTCTTTTTTCTCTAGCCGTAGTACCATGCTCATTCATTGAAGCAAGTGATTGTAAGCTAACGGGGTTTTTTGATTTTTGAAAAGGCGATCGTTAGTTACCGTCCTGACTTAAAAAATAGCCAACTGCACGCTGAAGCTGTTCCATCCCTTGTTGCAGTTGGTCAATACGAGCCTTAGATTCCTCCATTTGTTGAGCAGTAGCTTCCACAAACCGATCAATACGCCGATTCGTTGCCTCACTGATTGCTGCTAATCTGTCAATATTGCTTTCTATTCGCTCTATTCCCTTAGGAAATTAATTTTGCACGACTACTTAATAGGTTTGAGGTTGAAAATTATCGGGAATATCTAATTCAAATACTTGGTCATGAATCCGAGCTACATAAAGCCCTTCTTGCAGAATTTTTTCGCGTAATTCTGGGGATAAATCCACCGCCGCTAATATGCCATAGAGTTTTTTATCTTTGTGTTCAGGAAAAAAGCGGCGAAACCGTTGCAAAATACTTTTTAATTGTGTAATAGAATCCTCTCTGGCATGACTTTTAACCTCAACGATATAAGCAGTATTTAGCTCACCATTGGTATAGGCAAGAACATCAATTTCTAGGTGTTGTCCTTCTTTACTGACTCGGACACTGGGACTAACAACTTCCATACCAAAGCGTTGTCTGAGAATCGTTTCCATTGAAGGAAGGGCAAGTCCTTCGGTAAAGCTGCCGAATTTGGCACCGAGTCCCCCAATTTGTTTGCCCAGTTCCTTGAGTTGTTTGTTAGTTTCCTTCTGTTGTTGGGCGTTTTCCTGGAGTTGTCGGTCAGTTTCCCGGAGTTGTCGGTCAGTTTCCTTGAGTTGTTGGGCGTTTTCCTTCTGTTGTTGACTAACTTCTTTTAATAGTAGTTCAGTCTCCTTCTGTTGTTGACTAACTTCCTTGAGTTGTTTGTCAGTTTCCTTGAGTTGTCGGTCAGTTTCTTTTTGAGCGGTAGTTAATTCGGCTAAGAGTCGCCATACATCTTCGGATGTGGTTGCCATAGATAATTTTTTCCTTCTGATCTGGTCTATTGCTATTTTAGTCAATCGCGCCGGTACTTCCTAATTGTTAGCCTTCAATGCTCTCTTTTTTGTCCACTACATCTTATACGATTTTAGATGAGCTTACCCTAGCAACCTTAAGCGAATACTACCGTGCGATTAGCGTAAACCAAAACGCGATTTTGCAAGTGTAAACGGACTGCTCGCGCTAACACCACCCTTTCTAAATCCTTACCTTGACGAATTAAATCTCCCACGGTATCGCGATGACTAACTCTGACCACATCCTGCTCGATAATTGGCCCCTGATCGAGATCGGCAGTGATATAATGGGCGGTGGCTCCAATAATTTTTACTCCTCGATCGTAAGCCCGTTGATAGGGATTAGCTCCCGCAAAAGCTGGTAAAAAAGAATGATGAATATTGATAATATTGGGAAAAGAGTTAATAAAATTTGGGGTGAGAACCTGCATATATTTAGCTAAAATCACTAAATCTATCCGGTATTCCCGCAGTAACTCTAATTGTCTGGCTTCCTGTTCAATCTTGGTTTCGGCGGTAACGGGAAGATGATAAAAATCAATACCAAATTGATTGGCAACTGATTGTAATTCTCGATGATTGCTAATAATTAAAGGAATTTCTGCCCTAATTTCTCCCGCCTGTTGTCGCCATAATAAATCGAGAAGACAATGATCCTGTTTTGTCACCCAAATAGCTAGACGCGGGACAGTATCGGAAAAATGTAGGGACCAACTAGCCTGCAAAGGTTTGGCAATAGCGGCGAAAGCTGGTTCGATCATCCCACGGGACAAATTAAACCCTTCTAATTGCCATTCTATCCGCATCAGAAACAATCCCGCCGAAAAATCCGTGTGTTGGTCAGCGTGGATAATATTGCCGCCATTAGCGTAGATAAAATTAGCGATTTTCGCCACCAGACCAATCTGGTCGGGACAAGAAATTAACAAGGTTGCAGTGGCAGCAGTCATAAATTATCGCCGGCAAGAATTGACTTTTTCTACCCCTAATTTATTACAATTTTAGCCACTTCGTCCCTTAGATACACAAAAAAGATCGATTCAATTTCCAGTCAAACTGATAGGCTTTTCCCTTGCTCAGAAGTGGCAAAATGCCGCTCGATTAGGGAGGCTACATCTTGGGGAGCTACCTGATTATAATGCTTTTTATCGGGCATAACCACCAGATTCGGGCCTTTTTTGCACTGTTTTAAACAGCCAGTTAATTTAATATTCACCGCTTCTCCCAGTCCTTTTTCCTCTAAACTACTCTCTAACCTTTGGCAGACTCTCGCACCGCCATTTTTCCAACAATCGGACTTCTGACAGATTAAGACGGTGGCTTTTTTCGCTTTTGCTGGAGCCACTTCTGGGGTTTTTTCGCCAGATAAATGCTCAATCCCCAGTACCCTCAGTTTTAATTTTCCCTTCTTTGAACAAAGACTACTTTCTCCCGTCACTTTTAGCCATGAGTGGAGAGCAATATTAAGAGGTATGTGGTCTCGCAGTGTTTTTTCGGGCTTAAACCAATATTCCCGTTTATCAACACTGATTCTCAGGTATTTTACCTTATATCCGTCCTTAAGGACAAAACCGAGGAATTGACCGACCACTTGAAAGGGAACCATGGTACTTGCAGATTTTGACATACTTTCTCACTTTTTACTCTCAGATTGCTAATTTTTCTCAAGGATTATGCCTGCCAACAGGTTTCCAGCTAACCAATTAAAGAGCCTCGGGAAACCTCTACCTGTCGCAGGACAATCCACAGCTGTAAAAGTTGAGCCGGTCCATCAATGCGAACCTGCAAAAGCTGATGGAGCCAGCATTTACATTCAATGTCTAGGTCCTGGAGCCGGTGGTAGAGCTGCCAGCGATCCCAAGCACTAAGATTGAAGATTTTCTCACCTTCCGATAGCCATTTGTCTATACTCATGGGGCTTTTAATTGAGAACTATTAGCAATATAACTCTGGGCTGATGTTCTCAGTATAACCGACAACTGCAAATAATTATCAATAACCTGAAGAAAAAAAGTTACCCGGTAGCGGCGATCGGCTAAAATCTGGCTATTGTTGCCTTGTCCGCTTTGCCGACAGGAATCCCTACCGCCTACAATTGTCAAAGGGATAAAAATGGAGATAACAAGATTTATTGACGAAAATTATGGATAAAAAAGCTCAAAAAAACGATAATTCAGCAGTTCTCTATTTTGATGGTGGTTCTCGCGGCAATCCGGGGAGAGCAGCCGGTGCTGCGGTAATAGTTTTAGCCGAGGGCAATTCCTTGACTACGACTAGATATATGGAGAGAGCCACTAATAACGAGGCTGAATACACGGGATTGATTATTGGATTGGAAAAAGCCCAAGAATTAGGCTTAAAAAGCCTAGAAATTCGTGGAGATAGTCAATTAGTCATCAATCAAGTTAAGGGAGACTGGAAGGTAAAAAGCGATAGTTTACGTCCCTTTTATCAGCGTGCTTGTCAATTAGTCACCCAATTCGATCGCATTAGCTGGTGCTGGATTGAACGAGCTAAAAATAGTGTGGCTGACGCTGCTGCTAATCAGTGTATGGATGCGGCGAAAAAATCGCCAGAAAAAGCGGAGGAAGGCGAAACTAATCTCGATATTCTGCTCCAATCCCTGAAACCAATCCTAAATACTGAAGAATTCGTTTTCTCTTCCCTAACAGCAACAGCACTAGAACAGCTACAATTAAACCCTATCTGCCAATTTCAGGAAGAGGAGGGCATAACGGTGATTATTCCCCGTCAGCAAGCCGATCGCAAGAATTTACAGTACAAATATATTTATAGACAAATTACTCTTTCTGTGCATTCTAGTTTAGCGGCGGTGGGATTTTTAGCGGTGATTAGCAAGAAACTGTCCGAAGCAGCAATTAGCGTCAATGTCATTTCTGGTTATTATCACGATCATTTATTTATCCCTAGGGATAGGGTGACAGAAGCGATGGCTATTCTCGAAGAAATTAGCCGCTCATAACAGTTATCAGTTATCAGTTATCAGTTATCAGTTATCAGTTATCAGTTATCAGTTAGCAGTTAGCAGATGTGAGTTTTCAATTCACTCATTACTGTTTACTGTTCACTGAAAAAACAGGATTTATTATTATTTGCCCTCCTCTGAGGAATTTTTCACCGTTTCTTCTAGGAAAACTACCGGTTCTTTTTCCCGTTGCTGCGAGCGGATGATATCGATGGTACTTTTCAGCACACTAGCGATGGGAACTGCTATCAATAAACCGAGAATTCCTGCCACTTTGCCACCGATAAAAAGAGATAGAATAATCCAGACGGGATTAAGTCCGATCATACCTCCCATTAACCGAGGGGCGATGACATTATCATTAATTTGACCCACAATAATAGTCAGGGTCAAAACCTTTAACCCTAACCAAAAATCTTGAAACATCAGTAGGGTACTAATGCCAATAATGGTAAAAGCACTGGCAAAAGGAATTAATGTGGTTAGACCGATCGCCACCCCGAATAATAGGGCATAATCGACCTTGAGAATCACAAAAACAAAAATTTGAGCAAGGCTGAGAATTCCTGCTAAAATGGTTTGACCAGCAAAATAGGTTTCAAAAGTTTGACGAATAATCGTTCTTAATTTGAGATTCCAAGGAGCAGGAATCCAGCTTAAAATTCCCTCCCAAATTTGTTCGCCATAGAGAACCAGAAAAACAGTTAGAACCAGAACAAAGAGAATGTTTAGGATACTGTTGATAGTTCCCAGCACAAAGCTTAGTAATTGAGTGCTAAGAGTTTGTAAAACATTGGTTAGTCGCTCCGATAACTGGGTGATTGATTGCTCGATATAAATCGCATATTTCTGAGTTTTATCCCACTTTTCTAAATTTTGTATCTGTTCGGTTCCCGACTCGATCCACTGGGGCAAACTATTGATTAAACTGCTTAATTGTTCGACAATCTGGGGAATTAAAATTAAACCTAAAACAATCAAAATTAATAGGGCAATTAAAAAGACAATAGCGATCGAACCACTGCGATTAACCCCGCGTCTTTGCAGCAGTTTGATGGGAACATCTAAGACAAAAGCTAGTAAACTAGCAGTGACAAAAATACTGACTAAGGGTTCTAGGTAGCTAAATAATTGGAATAATAACCAGCCATTGAGAAATAAGAGCGGAAAAACTAGACTTAGCCGCAACCAACGAGGTAGTTGCTTAAAAAGCTCCATCATATAACTAATTTTGTCCTGAGAGAGTATCGAGGTAAAAAGAGACTTTTCTAACCAGAAATCCTCTTTCAATCTACCATCTCCTCGCTACCTTTCGAGTCCCCAGTAATCCTGAAACTCTTATCTTAACCCTATGGAGCTAAGCGGATTCGAACCGCTGACCCCCTCAATGCCATTGAGGTGCTCTACCAACTGAGCTATAACCCCGCGAAGACCATCTTTGAATATAGCTTAAATAGAATCATTTTGTCAAGGGTTAGCGAGAAAAAAATTTGTCACTGCCAAGGCGATCGCTAATCCATAAGAGTAAAACAATCGCCCCCATTTAAACAGGAGCCGGAATTTGGGTTAAATAGGTTAAACAGTGGCCCATGAGGAAATAAACTACTAACATAGCCACTGCCGCTGCTGCCACCAAGGTTCCCGCCAGCATCAAGGAAAACTCTTGCTTGTCGAACGCTTGCTGCATTAGATGCAATGACCAAGCCACAAGACCGAGGTCAAAGATGAGAATCGGAACTAACATATTTTAAATTTTGTTAACTTTCCTCTATTCTAATACATAATTTTCCCTGGGGATAATCGGAGGGAAGTTAAAAACAGGGATTTTTTGCTGGTTTTTTGATCGCAGCTGTCAGCCGTCAGCCATTGACTTTCAGTAATAGGTGTAAACCTTACTCTTCTAGGGTTGCAGCCTAAAGAAATCCTTTTCCCGAAAAAGCGACTCAATCCCTAGATTAAGTTCTGCAAATCTGTCCCTCATTTTCCCTAGCTAACGCACGGGTACTTGTTGATTTTGCAGATAATTTTTGACCTCAGCGATGGTTAATTGACCATAATGGAGCAAAGAAGCCAATAAAGCGGCTTCTGCCCGGCCTTCCGTCAATGCTTCGTAAATATGCTGACAATTACCCGCTCCTCCAGAGGCAATCACAGGAATCTCCACCCTTTCAGCGATCGCTTTTGTCAATGCCAGATCGTAACCCGCTTGCGTGCCGTCGGCATCCATACTGGTAACTAACAACTCACCCGCCCCGCGTTTTTCCACTTCTTTGGCCCATAATAAAGCATCAATACCCGTATTTTCGCGTCCACCCCGAACATAAACCTCCCAACCGGGGTTATGCACATCCTTACGTCGTCTAGCATCGATCGCCACCACAATGCACTGTTTCCCAAAGCGATCGCTGGCTCGATCGAGCAATTCCGGCTCGCGCACGGCAGCCGAGTTAATGCTGACTTTATCGGCCCCGGCTCTTAACAAATTTTTAATATTTTCTAAGGATTGGATGCCCCCACCCACTGTCAGAGGAATAAAAACCTGTTCCGCCGTGCGATAGACTACATCAATAATCGTGTCGCGATCTTCATGGGTAGCAGTAATATCAAGAAAAACCAACTCATCGGCCCCTGCCTGATTATACAAGCGGGCCAACTCCACGGGGTCGCCAGCATCCTGAAGATTGACAAAATTAACCCCTTTCACTACCCGACCTTTATTGACATCCAAACAAGGCAAAATCCGCTTCGCTAACATATCCTAGACTCTTGATTGTAACAATGGCCATCAAACGATCGCACAATTCCCCCCCGGCAGCCGAGGAAAATCTGCTCACTCCCAATCCCACTATAGAAGAAACGGAAAAAGCAGAAGCGCAGATTCGTCCGCAATCCCTAGAGGATTATATCGGTCAACAGGACTTAAAAGCTAATCTAAAAGTCACCATCGCCGCGGCCAAAGCTAGACAAGAAGCGATCGATCATTTGCTCTTCTACGGACCGCCGGGGTTAGGAAAAACCACCATGGCTTTAATTTTAGCGGCTGAGATGGGAGTAAATTGCCGCATTACTGCCGCCCCCGCTTTAGAGCGTCCCCGGGATATTACCGGCATCCTGATCAATCTTCAACCCCGGGATATTCTTTTTATCGACGAAATTCATCGACTGAATCGGGTGACGGAGGAGTTATTATACCCAGCGATGGAGGATTATCGCCTAGATGTGACGATTGGTAAGGGTCAAGCAGCGAAAATTCGCAGTATTTCTTTACCTCCCTTTACTTTAATCGGTGCTACTACCAAAGTTGGCTCTTTAACTGCGCCTTTACGCGATCGTTTTGGCATGATTCAACGTCTGCGTTTCTATACGGTCGAGGAATTGACGGCAATTATGCTCAGAAGTGCTACTATTTTTAATATTCCCATTACTGAAGCAGGTGCGATCGAAATTTCCCGTCGGAGTCGGGGAACTCCACGCATTGCCAATCGTTTATTAAAACGGGTGCGCGACTATGTGCAGGTGAAGGGAGAAACTATGATCACCCCCCATTTAGCCGCTGAGGGATTAAATCAGTTAAATGTGGATTCTATGGGTTTAGATTGGACCGATCGATTAGTATTAAAGACGATGATCGAACAGTTTCAAGGTAAACCCGTGGGATTGGAAGCGGTAGCGGCAGCCACGGGAGAAGATGCCAAGACGATTGAAGAGGTGTATGAGCCTTATTTATTACAAATAGGTTATCTTAATCGTACTCCCCGGGGTCGTGTAGTGACGGCAGCCGCCTACGAACATTTAGGTTTACTGGCGAAATTGCCGAAAAATGAGGATCGGAGTTTACCTTTGTTCGAGTTCTAGTTTTCTGGATAGGGTTGGCTGAATAAATCTAAAAACCTTGTTGGATTAAGACTTTTCGGGGGTAAAATTCACACCCCACACCCCACACCCCACACCCCACACCCCACACCCTGTCCCCACAAAAAACTTTTTCAGCAACCCTAATTACCAGCGTTTTAGCTCACTTGTGTCTTTAAATACTGCCTTGACTGCTTGAAATCACACAAGCCCTTGTGTAAAGACCGTATGATGAAGATCGTAGTAAGTTACATTGTTGTCATTGCCTGCCGCTTCTCATCTAGACTATGTTGGGATTGGTCAAAGCTATGCAATAGTGAGCTTTTATAGTCAATAATTTTTTAAGTCTGTTAACGCCCTATGTCTGTCCCAAATAAAGAAAATCTTAAACTAGAAACTCTTACCCTGTTTCAAAAATACCAAAAAACAGGGGATAATAAGTTACGGGATCAAATTATACGGTTAAACCTAGGATTAGTCAGAAGGGAAGCTCATCATTGGGTCAATCAATGCCATGAAAACTACGAAGATTTAGTGCAGGTTGGCTGTATGGGGCTAATTCGGGCGATCAAGCGTTTTGACAGCAGCAAAGGTCATGCTTTTAGTTCCTTCGCTATTCCCTATATTCGCGGCGAAATTCAACACTATCTGCGCGATAAGGGTTACACGGTTCGTATTCCTCGTCGTTGGTTAGATTTGGGCAGACAAGCGGCAAATATGCGTCGGGATTTCCAAACTATCCACAATCGTCAACCCAATGATACGGAAATCTCCCTCGCTTTAAATATTTCGCTTGAAGAATGGCAAGAGGTAAAACTGGCTTTCCAAAACCGTGAACCTCTGAGTCTCGATGCGACGGTTAATAACGATGAAGATAATAACACCTGTTTAAAAGACATCGTTCCCGATCCCGGTTATCGCAGCTTTCAACTTTGTCAAGAGGACTGCATTCGTTTACAACAGGCACTGGCTCAATTAGAAGAGAAAACCCGTCATATTCTCGAATTTGTTTTCCTTAAAGATCTTACTCAACGGGAAACTGCCGAACAATTAGGCATTAGTGTTGTTACCGTCTCCCGTCGGGTGAAAAAGGGTTTAGAAATGCTCAAGGAAACCATGCTCCAAGAGGCATTTTAGCCCAATTATCGGTTATCATCGCAAGTCCGTTATTAACTCCCAATTCAACTTTAAAAACTCGGTTATGGATTTTTTCTCCTGCTCCGATGCTCCCCTCTCCCAGCTTATCTTTGCTCCAATAGCAAGTAATTTAAAACCGCAGCTAAATATTCATACTGCTCGATCGAATTATAGTAGTGAGCAGAAATTCTCACAATTAATGATGCTTCTCCCCAGGGAATTATCGGCACTTCGATCTGATATTTTTCCCACAGTTGTCTAGATAAATCTTCTGCTATCCAAGCATAACTAGGAATTAGAATTGAGGACATCGATCCAATCATTGATTCTGGGCAAGGATAATTGACCTGCAAGGCATGACAAAGCAAATTTCTGGCTTTTAAAACCAAATTATGATTCCTCGCCATCAGACCCAGTAAACCATCAATAGAGAGAGAATTTAAAAACTCGATCGCTTTTGGCACTGATAAATAAGCGCTGGGATCATCGGTTCCCATCCAAGCAAATTCTAACTGAAAACGGGAACGATCTTGTCGAGGAGAATTGGCACCATGGCTAATAGTTAAAGGTCGAATTATTGCCTGTTTATCCCCGCGCACATAAAGAAAAGCAGCCCCTTTGGGACTACATAACCACTTATGACAATTAGCAGTATAATAGGTGGGATTAATTGCCCCGATATTAAGGGGTAAAAAACCTAAAGCATGAGCGCCATCGATGAGAGTATCAATACCCCGATTATTTAATTCTTGCACAATTTCTGCGATTGGCCAAATTAAGGCCGTGGGACTGGTGACATGATCTAAAACTACTAATTTTGTCCGGGGAGAAACAGATGCTAAAATTGCCTGACTAATTTCTAAAGGAGACTGCACAGGAAAGGGAATTTTAGCGATAATTACCTTTAAACCCCATCTTTTAGCTATATGTTTAACTGCATTAGCACAAGCATTATAGGTCTGATCGGTGATCAGAATTTCCTCATTTTCCTGAAAAGTTAAGGAATTTAACACCGCATTCACTGCTGTGGTTGCATTGGGAACAAAGACTAAATCATCGCTATTTACACTGACTAAATCCGCTAATTTTTGCCTAGCAATATCTAATAAACCCTCTAATTCTCTCCCCAAAAATGCTAAAGGTTGCCTTTCCATTCGTTCCCGTAATTGTTGCTGATAATCCAAGACTATTCTAGGGGTTGCACCATAGGAACCATGGTTGAGAAAATAAATATTATCGGGAATTAACCAAGAATTTTTGGACATATTGAATTAGTTTGATTTTATTGAGAACTAGAAAAAATAATAGCTTCATCTATTTTTTGCCGAATATCTTCTCTCCATTCCGCATCAGTTATTTGTTCGTATTCATCGAGTAACTGCAAAGCAAAGTCAATGACTTTTTCTGGAGATTGATATTTTCCCGTTTTCACTTTCCGTTGGAGATGTCAGTTCAGGTTCTTCCGAACTTACACTGTAGAAAACTCCCTAAGCTCCCTCTCTGTCCAGCAATGCTCTAAAGTTGATAAATATCAATCTAACAAAAACTCAAAGCCCTATTATACAAGCTTTACAAGTATGAGTTGGTGATAGTTTGACATGACAGGTTCGGTAGAGCCTCAGTTCATAGGTATTATGACTATCTACTGAGAAAATCAGCTTGATCTTAATTTTAAGCTAAATATCGACAAAAAAAGCTCTCCAAGAAAAAGGAGAGGGGAGAGAACGAGTTAGAAAAAATTATTAATGTAACCATCCTTTCAGACGACGTGCGACTTGAGGACGACGTAATTTTCGCATCGCTTTAGTTTGAATTTGACGTACTCGTTCGCGAGATAAATTGAACATTCCTCCCACTTCCTCTAGGGTATAGGGTTGACTGGTAGCTAAACCATAACGGAGGGAGATAACATCTTTTTCCCGTTCCGTGAGAACATCACTTAAAACCGCGAAAATTTCCTGACGCATCATCATCTCATTCATTTTATCTTCGGGAAGTTGTAGATCATCATCTTCCAACAGATCCACTAATTCCGTATCTTCTCCCTTCCCTACACGATGATTTAAAGAGAGAGATTGACGACGCAATTGTAATAATTGCCGCAATTGTTCGGGAGTTATTTCTAACGCTTCCGCGAGTTCCCGTTCATTGGGATTGCGCTGTAAATCTTGCTTGAGAATGCGCTGCGCTTTTTTGAGTTTATTGAGTTTTTCGACAATGTGAATCGGTAAACGAATTGTCCGCGCATCGTTAGCAATAGTGCGGGTGATTGCTTGTCGAATCCACCAATAAGCATAGGTAGAGAATTTATAACCTTTATTGGGATCGAATTTTTCGGCCGCACGGTTGAGTCCGATCGCACCTTCTTGAATTAAATCTAAGAAAGGAACCCCGCGATTTAAATAGCGTTTAGCGATGGAAACCACCAAGCGCAAATTAGAACGAATCATCTTCCGTTTAGCTGTTCGTCCGCGATAAAGACGGTTTTCCAGTTGACGTTCATTATCTAATTCTAAAGCGATCGCCCATTCTGTTTTCGTCGGGGGACGATGTAAATTTTCTTGCAGTTTTTGGCGTACTTCTTCCGCTTCCATGAGAAACTTAACCAAGTAGGCTAATTCAATTTCTTCTTCCGCACTAAGCAGGGGATAACGGGCCATTTCTTTAAAAAATGCGCCAACAGTGTCTTCATTGCTGCCTTTATCGTATCGCGTTCCACTACTCCCACGAGTGTTTTTTAGGGTTTCCGGTAAAGATTCAGTCAGATCTTCGTCAGTTCTTTCACCAAAATCCACGCTGTCCAGTTCTAAAGGATTTGTCTCCAGGGCAATGATTTGATTAAAATTATCATCGGCGGCTAGTTTAGAGATTTTCATAAGCAGTTATGGATGGAGTGGGGTTATAATAGCGGGGAAAAACTCAGTTTCTCCCAATGGGCTGATTGTTACATTGAATTTTCGGGGAGCAGATTTTTTAAACGTTTTCTTAATTAATGGCGGCCATTTCTGGGATATAATTAGGCGCTTCTGTGTGGATTGTTACAAATCGCTGAACCAGATAATCAGATTTTCTGGTGAATAGGGGAGACTTTCAGGGTTTCCACTTATACACTCTAACTAAGGTTTTTGGTATTTGACTAGGTAAAGATCACGCTTCTTAACAATCAAGATAGCCATCAGCTTTTTATTACTATTCTTCGCTTTTTCTATTGAGAACCATTCTCACCTTTTGACTAACTACGGTTTGCGGCAAAAAGTTTTTCCTGGGGGTAGGGTGTGGGGTGTGGGGTGTTGTGGGGTTTTACCCATTTTCAGGTGGTCAATTACCTAAGTTTCAGGGAAAAAGTGCCTAATTCTCCCCCCCGATCCCTCCAAAGGCTGCCACTTTTTGATTTCAAAAAAGCCTAAAGATATTATCCAACAAGGTTTTTAGATTTATTAATCAAACCCTAACTAGGGTGCGATTTAATAGCTAATAGTCAATAATTATCATTTGGGCAGACTTCACGGGCTAAAAATCAAAATTTGTGGGCAAAAAAGCAATATTTAAACTGTTTTTAGAGAAAATTAACTGGTTTTATTCCCCTCAAGCTTTAAACTATAATTTAAATACCCCATTCTCCCCATCACCCTATCACCCCATCTCCCCACTGACTATGCTCGATCGCCATGCTACTCTAACTGTAGCGGAACCTCGCACATCTTACCAATTAACCACAACTGGACAACCGTGGTTAGAGGTTTTGGTCGATCGGCCTTATCCTAGAGATAGTCAAGAGGATCAGCAAATATTAACCTACAGTATCCCCCGGGATTTAACAGTAGAAATCGGCGATATTTTAAGCGTTCCCTTTGGTTCTCAGGTAATAGGGGGAATTGCTCTTAGATTTCTCGAAAATTTGCCCCCAGGACTAGAAGAAAATCAAATTCGTCCCGTGGAAGATGTGATTGCTAAGGGGTTTTTTCCCGATAATTATTGGCAGTTATTGACGAAAATCGCCCAATACTACGCAACAGATTTAATCACCGTTGTTCGCGTCGCTTTACCTACGGGTTTACTGCGAAGTTCCCAACGTCGCATCAGATTAAAACCAGAAGCGATTCCCCCTGGTGCGGAAGTTTTTTGTACTCCCCTCTCCCGTCAGATTTTATCCCTGCTCAAAAATCAAAAAGAAGGCGATTATTCGGCGAAATACCTGCAAGAAAAAGTAAAAAATGCCAATTACGGTATCCGAGACTTAGTTAAGCGCGGTTGGGTGGAAAGCTATCTAGAAGCACCCAAAAGTCCCAATATTAAACAAAAAAAAGCCATTACCCTGCTAATAACCGACTTTCCTGCGGATTTAACCGAAAATCAGCGCAAAATTGTCGAAATTTTACGCCACCAGGGAGGAGAAATGTGGCTGCCAGAATTGGCACAACTCGCGGGGACAAAACATTTTAAACCGCTGATTGACAAGGGTTATGTGGTGATTGAGGACCGGGAATTTCTGCGCTTATCCTCGGCGATTATGAGCAGGGATCAACCAAAAACACTCACTTCTAGTCAAAAACAAGCTTTAGAAGCCATTCAAACCCTGAAAGGTGGTGAAAGCGTCCTCTTACACGGAGTGACGGGATCGGGTAAAACAGAAGTTTATCTACAGGCGATCGCACCTGTCCTGGCAGCGGGTAAATCTGCCTTGGTTTTAGTCCCCGAAATTGGATTAACACCGCAACTAACCGATCGCTTTGTGGCCCGTTTTGGCGATCAAGTCTATGTTTATCATAGCGCCCTCTCTCAAGGAGAAAGATACGATACCTGGCGACAGATGTTGACAGGAACCCCGCAAGTTATTATCGGGACGAGATCGGCGATTTTTGCCCCTTTACCCCATCTAGGCATGATTATCCTCGATGAAGAACACGATAGCAGCTTTAAACAAACCCAATTACTCCCCACCTATCACGCGCGTACCGTGGCTAAATGGCGCTCTCAATTAAACCATTGTCCCGTAATTTTAGGATCGGCCACGCCATCCCTAGAAACATGGCTAGAATCCCAAGCTAATCCTAGTCTTTACCTATCTTTGCCCGATCGCATCCAAAATCGCCCCTTGCCGCAGGTGGAAATCGTCGATATGCGACGGGAATTGCAACGAGGCAATCGTTCTCTGTTTAGTCAATCCCTGCGTTCAGCGCTGGAAACCCTGCGCGACAAGGGAGAACAGGCAATTTTATTCGTCAGTCGTCGGGGACATAGTACTTTTGTATCTTGCCGGAGTTGCGGTTATGTGCTGGAGTGTCCCCACTGTGATGTCTCCCTCTCCTATCACCACACCGAACCGGGAGCGCAGGAATTACTACGCTGTCACTACTGCAACTATGGTCGCATCCATCCGAAACAATGTCCTGAATGCGGTTCTCCCTATCTAAAATTTTTCGGCACTGGCACTCAGCGAGTCACCCAAGAATTAAGCAAAGAATTTCCTGATTTGCGCTGCTTGCGTTTTGATAGTGATACCACCCGTAACAAAAATGCTCCCCGGGAACTATTAAAACTATTTACTGATGGTGAATTCGATGTTTTAGTGGGAACCCAAATGCTCACCAAAGGATTAGATATCGATCGAGTTACCCTAGTAGGAGTAATGGCAGCCGATGGTTTACTTTATCACTCCGATTATCGCGCCTCCGAACGCGCTTTTCAAACCCTCACCCAAGTAGCAGGGAGAGCAGGAAGGGGAGAAACAGAAGGAAAGGTAATTATCCAAACCTATACCCCAGAACATCCCGTGATTAGAGCAGTACAAACCCACGATTATGAGGGTTTTGTCGAGACGGAATTAATGCAGAGAGAGGGTTTAAATTATCCTCCCTATGGCAGTTTAGTCTTAATTCGCTTTAGTGGTTTAGATGGGGAAGCAGTGCAGAAAAGTGCTGAAAATGTCGCGGAGGAATGTGTTAATAATTTCGGTTCCGATTGGGATATTTTGGGACCTGCACCCGCAACAATTATGCGCGTGGCTAACCGTTATCGCTGGCAAATTCTGTTAAAATTATCGGGAGAAAAAGCTGATATAGGTCGTCTTTTTCTTCCTCTGAAAAGCTTAGTTTTACCAAGGGTAAGTATGGCGATCGATGTGGATCCCTTGACGATAGAATAATCAAGGATGGATAATGCGCTCGCAACGCGCTCGCTACGCGAGATCGCTATTGTTCACGGATGCAACCAGTTATCTAAATCTGTCAAAGTGTCAAAGTCTAATAAAGCGAGTCCTAAGTCTTCTAACCGCTCCACAGGAAGGTTACGGATGTTTTCTTGTAGATTCTGGGGTATTTCTCCGAAACGTCGCTGAAGTTGACGG